>CATZVV010000278.1 GCA_958425285.1 uncultured Lachnoclostridium sp.
AAGGCAGGTGTAATCGGGTTGACAAAAGCGGCTGCAAAGGAATTGAGTTCCAGAGGAATTACAGTTAATGCAGTAGCACCCGGATTTATTGATACCGAGATGACAGAGGTTCTTACTGATTCAGTAAAGAAGGCAGCTGTAGCCGGTATACCGCTTGGAAGGTTCGGACAGGTAGAAGATATTGCTGAGACAGTTGTATTTTTGGCATCAGAAAAGGCAAAATATATTACCGGTCAGGTAATCTGTGTGGATGGCGGAATTGCCATGTAAAGAAATGGAGGTAGAAATGAGTAGACGTGTCGTAGTTACCGGAATGGGAGCCATTACACCAATTGGTAATTCAGTAGAAGAATTTTGGACAGCTGCAAAGGAGGGAAAAGTTGGTATTGCTCCTTTGACTGCATTTGATACGACAGAGTATAAAGCCAAGTTGGCTGCTGAGGTAAAGGATTTTGACCCAAAGAATTATATGGAACCGAAAGTGGCAAGGCGTATGGAACGGTTTTCGCAATTTGCGATTGCAGCTGCAAAAGAGGCAATCGAGGATTCCGGTTTGGATATGGGGAAAGAAGACGCTTTCCGCGTTGGTGTATGTGTTGGGTCTGGAATCGGAAGTCTGCAGGCATTGGAAAAGAATCACCAAAAATTATTAGAAAAAGGACCGGGCAGAGTAGCGCCGCTTATGATTCCTTCCTTGATTTCCAATATGGCAGCAGGTAGTATCGCCATTGAGTTTGGTTTGAAAGGAAAGAATTTTAATGTTGTAACTGCATGTGCAACCGGAACTCATAGTATTGGTGAAGCATTTCGTTCCATTCAGTATGGTGAAGCTGATGTAATGCTTGGAGGTGGTACGGAGGCAGCGATTACACCAATTGGTATGGCAGGTTTTACATCTATGACAGCCTTAAATCTCACAGAGGATCCAAAGATAGCCTCGATTCCTTTTGATGAACGAAGAGGTGGGTTTGTAATGGGTGAAGGTGCTGGAATTTTAGTCTTAGAAGAATTGGAACATGCCAAGAGACGAAATGCAACAATTTATGCAGAAATCGCTGGCTACGGAGCAACTTGTGATGCATATCATATTACTTCTCCGGCAGAAGATGGTTCTGGTGCTGCAAAGTCAATGGAAATGGCAATGCAGGATGCAGGAGTAACACCAGCAGAGGTAGATTATATTAATGCGCATGGAACAGCAACACATATGAATGATTTATTTGAAACCCGTGCGATTAAGCTTGCGTTTGGAGAAGAAGCATATAAGGTTAAGGTAAATTCCACCAAATCCATGGTGGGACATCTTTTGGGTGCAGCTGGCGGCGTAGAAGCAATTGCATGTATCAAATCAATTGAAGACCAATATCTGCATGTAAATGCCGGTTTACAGCAACAGGATCCGGGATGTGATCTCGATGTAGTAAAGGAAACGGGCATTGATGCAAAAGTAGATGTTGCGTTAAGTAATTCGCTTGGTTTTGGTGGGCATAATGCAACATTGATAATCAAGAAGTATAGGTAAGATCAATCGGAATAAAATGAATGTACGCAAAATGAGTTGGATTATTTTGTGTGCATTCCTTTTAATGTAGAAGCATTTCTCCATATAAAAGCAACGAAATTACATTTCTATTCAAGTCGTAACCTGTTACACTAGTCTAAATAAATGATATGATGAGGGAGGACTCTTACATGCAGAAAAAATGGCTTGGAATGACACCGGCTTTGGGATGGAATTCATGGAATACTTTTACATGGGATATAAATGAACAGTTGATTCGTGAAGTTGCGGATTGCTTTGTCTCAGAAGGGTATCAGGATGCAGGATATGAGTATATTGTAATTGACGATTGTTGGAGCCGAAAGGAGCGGAATGAACAAGGGAATCTGGTTGTTGACTTAGAAAAATTTCCATCTGGCATGAAAGCACTGGCAGATTATATTCATTCATTAGGACTTAAATTTGGTATGTATTCTTGTGCAGGAACGCATACATGTGCAGGTTACCCGGGAAGTTTTGAACATGAATTTCAAGATGCCAGGCAGTTCGCCGAATGGGGAGTGGATTACTTAAAATATGATTATTGCTATAAACCGAGAAGTATGTCAGGAGAACTCTTATATAAACGAATGAGTTTGGCACTGAAAAATTGTGGCAGGGAGATACTGTTTTCTGCCTGTAACTGGGGAGAAGATTCTGTTTATGACTGGATTCGGGAATCGGGAGCACACTCCTACCGTTCTACACCGGATATTCAGGATAACTGGGAGTCTATTAAACAGATTGTGCTTTCACAAATCGAGAAAAAGGCTTATACCGGATCTTTTTGCCATAATGACATGGATATGCTTGTTGTCGGGATGTATGGTGGCAGTAACAGCGACTTTATCGGAGGAAAAGTCGGTGGATGTACAAATACACAATATAAAACTCATTTTTCTCTATGGTGTATAATGGGATCGCCCCTGATGATTGGCTGTGATATTCGTACAGCAAATGATGAGACAAAGCGAATCTTACAAAATCAGGAACTACTTGCCATGAATCAGGATGTGGAAAGCAGGGGAGCCTATCGTGTTGCGGTAGAGCCACAGTGGTTTCATGCGGATGAATCGTTTGTACTTGTAAAGGTTCTGGCTTCTGGTGAAGTCGCAATTGGATTCTTTAACCTAAGTGAAGAAAAGCGTGAGCTTTCTCTCCAGTTTTGGGATATAGGTTTGCCATACAGTTCAGGAATGTCACTTTCCCTTTATGATTGCTGGGAGCACAAACACTTGGGAGTATTTAAAGAACGTTATGCTCCTGTTGTTCCGGGGAACGATTGTGTTATTGTTCGTGGAAAGCTGGTGAAATGAATGGAAAGTTTCAATCGGTGCCAATTGTGTGATAAGCCTTTGAGCAGTGATGAAAAAGCCATTTATATGAAAATGGTATCTCGAAATGCTTCAAGTTTTCTTTGTCTTGATTGTTTGGGAAAAAAGCTGGGCTGTGGCAGGAAAGTACTGGAAGAGCGAATTAATTATTACCGAAAAAGTGGGAATTGTACCTTGTTTCGGTAAAGTTAGAATTGCCGAT
>CATZVV010000279.1 GCA_958425285.1 uncultured Lachnoclostridium sp.
AGTGGGAAGCTCTGTCGCGTTCTGAGAAAGAATCTTCAATGTAGCCAGACGCTGCATCGAGGTCTACAAAAAAGGGAATGATATTATTGTAGTACTTTCAGCTATGGGAGATACAACAGACGAGCTTTTGGAACTGGCGCAGAGCATCAATCCGAATGCGCCAAAACGAGAATTGGATATGCTTCTGACTACGGGAGAACAGGTGTCGGTTGCCCTAATGGCAATGGCCTTTCATTCTTATGATATTCCGGCCATTTCCTTAAACGCATTCCAGGTGCGGATGCACTGCACGGCAAGATACGGGAATGCAAGATTTAAACGGATTGATACCGAGCGGATTCAGCATGAGCTGGAGGCCAGAAAGATTGTGATTGTGACCGGATTCCAGGGTATTAACAAGTACGATGATTATTCTACTCTGGGAAGAGGCGGTTCTGATACGACCGCAGTGGCACTGGCAGCGGCTCTTCATGCTGACAAGTGTGAGATCTATACGGATGTGGACGGTGTATACACAGCGGATCCGAGAATTGTTAAAAATGCCAGAAAAATCGATGAGATTATTTATGACGAGATGTTGGAACTAGCAACGTCCGGAGCCAAGGTGCTCCACAATCGTTCCGTCGAGATGGCAAAGAAATATGGCGTGGAGCTGGTTGTGCGCTCCAGTCTTACATCAGAGGAAGGAACCGTAGTCAAGGAGGTAGTAAAAATGGAAAAAATGTTAATCACCGGTGTGGCGGCCGATAGAAATACAGTAAGAATCTCAGCGATCGGAGTGAAAGACGAGCCTGGTATTGCGTTTAAACTGTTCAATACACTTGCCAGAAATAATATTAATGTAGATATCATCCTACAGTCTGTTGGAAGAAACGGAACAAAAGATATTTCCTTTACCGTGTCAGAGGATGATCTGCAGGAAGCACTGCAGATTCTGGAGGAGAAAAAGGACGTTCTTACGATCAAGGAGATTACATACAGCACTGATGTAGCAAAAGTTTCTATCGTAGGAGCCGGAATGCTCAGCAATCCGGGCGTTGCCGCAAAGATGTTTGAATCTCTGTTTAACTCCAATATCAATATCAGCATGATCTCTACATCAGAAATCCGGATCACGGTTCTGATTGATGAGAAAGATACGGAAAAAGCGATGATCGCCATCCATGACGGATTCGGACTGAATGATTAATAAGACAGAGAAATAGAAAACTGCCGATAGCTGTGCTGTCGGCAGTTTTTCGATAGGTAGAGTCGTACAATGATATTCTAGGAAGTTTCAGCTTTTGTCGAGAAATTCTAGTATTACCTGCTGAGTATTTTCGCTCGCATTACGGAACTTTTCAAGCAAATTTAGATCTTGTTCAGTCAGACAAATAGACCATTTATGGTCAGACGTCTCACCAAGGCGATATTTGTAGACGGGCATGGATTCCCGGACCTCGTCGGGATGAATATTGCCTGCAATGAGTTCATCCAAAGAGACTTTATAAAGATGGGAGAGATGGACCAGAGTATTGAGATCCGGTTCTCGAAGAGCCTGTTCATAGTGGGAGTATGCTTGTCTGGTAATATTTAAAATATCACTCAAGTCTTGCTGTGTATAGTTGTGTTTTTTACGAAGTATCTTTAAATTTTTTGCAAGCTGCACATTTGCCATAACATACCTCCATTTTTCAACAGTATATCAGTTTCTGGATAAAAAATTCAGACAGTGCAACGGAATGGATCTTAATGAAATAAAGCAACAAAATGTTGCTATTAGGGAAGGAATGAAAAGAAGAGGATGGATAAGATAGCTGTATTTTTTAGAGCGGATACAGTATAATGAAGGCAGGGGAAACGAAGATATGATATTTGTTGTGTTATTCTTTATTTACTGGAAATATTTAAAAATATTGATATAATAATGCTGTGTTATAAACAAAAGCAATTATATAATAAAAATGCTTGAAATTCGAAAGGACAAAAACAATATGGCTAAAAAGAAAACTGCTGAAAAAGCATTAAATATAGATCATATTTTATTTAACTGTAGAGATATTTTGCGGGCGGCACGTAATTCGGGTTCATTTTTTGAAAAAAGAGATATGATGCTTACGCTTGTATTCTTACGCTTTATCGGCGAGAAATATGAGGATGGAGTGGAAAAGCTCCGCCAGATTTTAGTGGAACAGGGACTTGACCCGGACAATGAGAATATCAGAGCCGCTTTTTTTGATGATGCCACCTTTACAGACGGGACATATAATCTGCCTGTTGAAGCACGTTGGTCAACTATCATCAATACACCTGCACCTGGTTTGAATGTCGCTCTCGATGCTGCGCTTCATAGTATTGCGACAAGCTCAAAAGATCTGAAAGGTTGCTTTATCGAAGGAACCTTTACTACACGTAACCTTGCTCCGAATGATATTAAGAAGCTTGTGGACGAAGTAAATAAAATCAGTCATAAAGCATTTGGAGAGGAAAAAGATCTGATTGGCCGTGTTTATGAATACTTTCTCAAGGAATTTGCCGTTAATGCAACCAAAGAGGAAGGGGAATTCTATACTCCACATGATGTCGTACAACTGATCGCGACAATGATAGAGCCTTATGACGGTACTTTATATGATCCTTGCTGCGGCTCTGGTGGGATGTTTATTCAGAGCGCGGAACTTGTAAAATCAAAACAGGGTGATATCAATCGAATTAATATTTATGGACAGGAAAAGGACGCGGCGACCTATCGTCTTGCAAAAATGAATCTTGCCCTGAGAGGTCTCAGCCATCACCTTGGTGAAACAAATGACTCCTCCTTTACCCACGATCTGCATAAGGGCCTGTATTTTAACTATATTATGGCTAATCCTCCGTTTAATCTGAAAGGTTGGTATAACGATAATCTAAAGAATGATGCCAGGTGGTCGGATTATACGACACCACCGGCAAGCAATGCTAATTATGCTTGGATTTTACATATATTGTCACATTTGAAACCATCAGATGGTGTTGCAGGATTCCTGCTTGCAAATGGTGCGTTAAACGATAGTGACACAATGGAAATTCGGAAGAGGCTGATTCAAAAGGATAAA
>CATZVV010000280.1 GCA_958425285.1 uncultured Lachnoclostridium sp.
ACAAAATTACAAACAACTTTTCAAATACTATTGGCAGATCGACTATAGCCCGTACCAGGATTTTGAAATGCTGGAAAACAAGTATCGGAATTTAGTATTAGAAGAAATAGAAAGGATGAAACAATCTCATGAACAAAATCACGATGTTATTAAATGCTGATCACCTGATTCAGCAGGCACTTTCAGAGGATATTACGAGTGAAGATATTACTACAAATGCAGTGATGCGTGAAAACAAAAAGGGAGAAGTACAATTGATTTGTAAACAGGATGGTATTGTTGCCGGTCTTCCTGTCTTTGAACGGGTTTTTCATCTTCTTGATCCTCAAACAACCATCCATTTTTTCTGCCAGGATGGTGATGCTGTAACAAATGGACAAAAAATGGCTACTGTCACAGGAGATATTCGGGTTCTTCTATCCGGAGAACGAACTGCTTTGAATTATCTCCAACGAATGAGCGGAATTGCAACCTATACAAACCGCATCGCAAAACTTCTTGCCGGAACCAAAACAAAGCTACTTGATACCAGAAAAACAACACCAAATATGAGAGTATTTGAAAAATACGCTGTTAAGGTCGGGGGCGGGTATAACCACCGATATAATTTATCCGATGGAATTTTACTAAAAGACAATCACATTGGCGCTGCCGGCAGCGTAACGGCTGCCATCAAAATGGCGAAAGAGTATGCACCGTTTGTTCGCAAAATTGAAATTGAAGTCGAAAGTTTAGAGATGGTAAAAGAAGCAGTTACTGCCGGAGCTGATATTATCATGCTGGATAACATGTCACCCGAACAGATGCAACAGGCGATTCAGCTTATTGATGGCAAGGCAGAAACAGAGTGTTCCGGAAATGTAACTCGTGAAAATGTGGCTCAGCTTGTAAACATTGGAGTTGACTATATATCAAGTGGAGCTCTCACACACTCTTCACCAATTATGGATATTTCATTAAAAAATCTTCACGCAATTGAATCATAACGAGGAGGAAGATATGATGACAGGAGAAGATCGAAGACAGGCTATTACAAATTACCTGATAAACTCCAGCAATCCAATTTCAGGAAGTGAACTTGCAAAAAAGTTTCAAGTCAGTCGCCAGGTCATTGTGCAGGATATAGCACTCTTACGTTCCGCAAACAAAAATATTCTTTCAACAAATCGCGGTTACCTGATTCCAAATATATCCGGGCAACGTGCCCAACGCGTCTTTAAATGTTGCCATACCGATGAGCAAACAGAAGATGAACTAACCTGTATTGTTGATCAAGGCGGCATCATTGAAAATGTCTTTGTAAACCACAAAATATACGGGCGCATTCAGGCAGATATGCATATTTGTTCCAGAAGAGATATTCGGGATTTTATGGACGGAATTCACAACGGCAAATCTAACCTGCTCAAAAATATTACATCTGATTATCATTACCACTGTGTATCCGCTGAAAATGATAAAATTCTCGATGCGATTGAGGAAGAATTAATTCACAGAAATTACCTGATTCAACCTATCAATAGCCAGAAAAAGATATAATTGTACAAAAGGCTGTTACATCAAGATAGCTTTAAAACAAATAAGAATTCAATCGTCTTGAGACAGAAACTCTTTGTGTTACAGTCTCTCGCCGATTGAATTCTTTTCTTTATCTTTGTTTAGAAAATTCTCTTTGCAAAATTGTACAGGCCATTTGTCCAAACAGTAAAATCATGACCGCCTTCCGCTTCATAATAAATATGTTGAATACCATTTTGTATCAGCGTATCACTGTAACGCTTTGGCCACTCACCAACGGTTCCATCAATGGTGCCTTTCACAATCATAATTAATGTATTTCCGCTATTATAAGGAGCCTTTAATGTAAACTCTTCTTCTGACAACAAGCCCTCTTCTGTTGTATAATCCTCACTTTTCAACACTCCAACCGCAGGGCAAAATGCACCAATATAAGCAAATTGATTTGTCAGCTTTGTACCAATATAAAGAGATTCCCGCCCTCCCATAGAAAGACCGGCAATAGCTGTATTTTCGCGTCCTGTAGCAACAGAATAATTTTCTTCCATATATGGCATCAAATCATCCCGCAAGTCATTAATAAAATTATCAAATGCTTTGAAATGTTCTGTTGAATAAATATCTGATGGATTTGCACTATCATCTTCTCTGGCTCTTACATTTGGCATAACAACAATCATTTCTTTCGCCTCATCCTGAGCAATTAAATTCCCAACCACATATCTTGGATTTGCACCATTCCACTCCGACTGGTCACCACCGATTCCGTGCAGTAAATAAAGAACCGGATACTCTTTCTCTGTTGTATAATTTGCCGGCAAAATAATGTTTGCTGTTCTTTGCTTTCCAACCGTAGTTGAATAATACTTTACACTTATTAGTTTCCCGTATTCTTCTCCTACATTTTGATTGTAATTCGCTGGTGTTTCAAAATTTTCCCTATCCATTGGCTTTAACGTAGGAATAGGCATCTCCGTTGGCACCGCTGAAGGACTTTGTGTACCTACTGGCTTTGCTGTTTCAGCCGGAGATTTCGTAGCCTCTGGTGTCACAGTAGGAACTGCTGTTTGCACCACTTTTTTCTTAATTACCTTAACCGTAACTGCCGCAATCTTTTTCATCTTTTTCTTACTCTTCTCACTCACAATAATTTTTACGGTTCCTGTCTTTCTTGCAGTTACTATTCCTCTTGATGTCACCTTTACTTTTTTCGGGGCCTTTGACCGGAAAAAATATTTTGCCCCCTTTTTACGCTTTAACACCTTAATTTTCTTTTTTTGTCCTACTTCTAATGTCATCTTTTTTACTGATAGCTTTGCTTTTGCATCTATCTCCGCATGGCTGCCACCCGTCATAACCGACAAGGCAGTCATCATACCTATAAGGCTAAAAGCAATGCTTCTTTTCATACGTCTCATACGATAAAACCATCCTTTCTTATAATCCACAATAGCTGCTATCACAAATAGCAGCTATTGTGGCAAATCCCTTATTGTCACTTATAGATTTAAGTATAGAAAATACAATCTCATGCGTCC
>CATZVV010000281.1 GCA_958425285.1 uncultured Lachnoclostridium sp.
ATTTGACCCCCGATCGAATCAATGGTGCATTAAATATGGTGCAGACAGTTGATTTCTCTGTTTTTTATCGTGAGCAGGTTGTATTTTATAATGAGGTGGATATTTCAAAAGAAATTATTATGCAAAAATTCCTTCCTGATATAATTTTATTTCCTATCTACGGACAAAATGGTGTTATGTGGCAGGAAACGACAGGAAAGCGTAAGGGAACAAAGGGAAGATTCTTTTTTCCGGTTTTGCTTGAAAATAAGCTGGAACAGGAAATGTTGAAGGTTATGGGTGAATTTCGCTGGGAGATTTGCCGTGCCGAACAGGGAATGCACTGGAACAATTTACATTATCCTTCTTTGACAAGTGAATATACAGATTACTTACAGTTTTACAGGAAGAATCAGAGCTTATCTTCCGATGCAAAGACAAAGATAAAATCTCAGCTTACTCAGTGTAATAATAAGCATCGATCCGTTTTTTGCAGAGATTATGCGGATTGGATTTCTCGCGAATCGGCTGGTGCTATGAGAATTAACAAGGTAGCAAGAGGAATTCTGGCAACATATTGCCCATTCCGTAAAGAGATTCGTGAAAAGATTAATGAGCAGCCAATTTATGCGGAAGCGGGAAAAAGGTTTGTATTAGCCAGATCCAAAGCACTGAAGCAGCTTGAGAACAGTTGCAAGCGTTTTGAAAAAGAAGGACTGGAAATACCGGAAGAATTGAAAGAGACAAGAGATTATTTGGAAAATACGTAGTATAGGTGGCATAAAGAATGGGAAAATATACCGCATTAAGATGTACACAGTTAAGAAAATTAATAGAAGAAAATAAATATGTGAAAGCCTTTGAAATGATTCAGACCATGAACTTAACAGAAATACAGTCTATTTCTGATTTGAATTTGATCGCAAAGGTATATCTCAATGCGGATTATTTTACAGAAGCGAAGCAGATTTATCATGGTATTTATGAGAGAACCCATTCCAGATTGGCGTTATACAGACTTATACTCCTCTGTATTCGTATGGGAGATTTGAAAGAAGCCAGAGCCTTTTATTTTGAATATGAATTATCCTTTCAAGTTACATTGGATACGTATGAACTGCGCTATCGGCTTGCAAAAGCGGAGGGTGCATCCAGAGAATCGTTGATTCAGTTGCTTGAAGAACTGAAAAAAGAAGAATTTACTGAAGAGTGGGGATATGAACTCGCAAGGATGCATGAACTAGAGGGAAATAGAGAGGCGTGTATCAGCGTATGTGAGGATTTGATTCTATGGTTCGGAGAAGGTACATATGTTAATAAGGCAGAGCAATTGAAAGCACAATGTGAAAGTTCTGATTGGGTGAAACCACAGGAAGCGGTGTCGCGTTTGGAAAAAACAGAGATGCAGGAGAAGCCGAAAGCTGAATCGGAAGCAGTGCAATCAGAGACAGTTCTGGAACCAGAAGTGGCAGATAATATACAGCAAGACTTACCGGAAATCCCGGAAGAGAGAATTTATCTGTCAGATAATGGGTTGTCTTATTATACATTAAAGGATACAATTGTCCAGTTGCAGGCTGAGAGTAATATGCCGATACTTGCTATCGCAGGTGGCGAGGATCAGATGGTGATGGCAATTACAAAAAGAATTGTAAAAGAGATGAACCGCAGGCGTGAAAAGGAGATTAAAACGATTGCAAAGATAAGAGCTGAAAAGTTTAACAATATAGATCTAAGAGAAAGAATCGAGGGTTTGCTAGATGGCTGCATGCTTATTCTTGCAGCACAGGATATTACACCTGAGGCAGCAGACCAGCTGGAAAGGGCAATTGATAAATACGGTAATCGGCTGCTTTTGATATTGGCAGGAGAATTTGATGAACTTGATTGTTGGTTTAATTACCACAGAGAGATTGAGAGTCGAGTTTTGTATAAAATTAAAGTCAACTGATTTGTGCGCAGTGCACGGAATGGAGAGGATTTGATGGCAAAAGAATTGTGGAAACCGGGCAACATGCTTTATCCGGTACCGGTTGTGATGATTAGTTGTAAAAACGAGGGCGAAAAGCCCAATATTGTAACAGTGGCATGGGCAGGTACGATTAGTTCGGATCCGGTCATGGTATCTATTTCTGTTCGTCCGAGTCGTCATTCGTATCATATCATAAAGGAAACAGGAGAATTTGTAATTAATCTTACAACGGAGCAGTTGGCATTTGCAACGGACTGGTGCGGTGTTAAATCGGGGAGAGATGTGGATAAGTTTAAAGAAATGAAGCTGACTGCCACTCCGGCAAAGACATTAAACTATGCACCTATTATTGAGGAAAGTCCCGTAAATATTGAATGTAAGGTTACAGAAGTAAAAGACCTAGGGGCACATCATATGTTTTTAGCTGAAGTGACAGGAGTACAGATCAGCGGAGAATATATGGATGAAAGTGGAAAGTTTGATTTGAATCATACCGGTCTGATAGCATATTCTCATGGGGAATATTTTGCACTTGGAGAATCCCTTGGAAAGTTTGGATACTCTGTTAAGAAAAAATGAATTAAGGATTGGTCATAACAGGTTCTTAGAAGGAGCTTTTCTATGCACTAAAAACTGGATGATGTTTCAGTTAAATTTATCGTTTTACATTTGTCAAAAATGTGTTATACTAAAGAGAATAGTGGTACAAAGAAACAATATATAAAAACTTGAGGTGTAACCTATGGAACAATATATTATAAAAGGCGGCGCACCCCTGCATGGGAGTGTTGTCATAGGCGGTGCGAAAAATTCCGCACTTGGCATTCTGGCTGCATCAATTATGGCAAATGAGCCAGTAACGATAGAAAATCTTCCAGATGTTGGGGATATAAAAGTTCTGCTTGATGCAATGGAAAGTATTGGTGCAATTGTAGAACGTTTAAATTCCCATACGGTCAGAGTAAATGGTGCATTAATTGGAGAGGTTTGTATTGATTATGACTGTATACGCAAAATTCGTGGTTCCTATTACTTTTTAGGAGCTTTATTAGGTAAGTATAAAAGAGCGATTGTTGCATTGCCTGGCGGAT
>CATZVV010000282.1 GCA_958425285.1 uncultured Lachnoclostridium sp.
GTACCGTATCTTTGCATATCTGGGAAATAGGACGTATCAAGGCTCATTCAATCGTAGTAAATTAGTAGTATTTTGATGTGTTTAGCTCCTTGATAATGCCGATAGATACAGCGTTTTAGCGGATAATCAATTTTTTAGTGTATTTTTTTATTTAAAAAGTTGTAAAGTCGTGGTATATTTTCGAAGAATAACAAATAAAGCATAATTGTCCATGTAAACCATATGATTAGATATAGGAATGCAGAACTGTACGTTCCATACTGGTGTCGCTAAATAAGCATAATCATTTATGATTACAAAACATTTGAATGTAGAATAAGCCATTGAAAAACTAATTCTACAGTGTATAATTGGCATGAAGGAAGAATGAAAGCGAGAATGGTCTATGAATACTATTTTAAATATCAGAAATTTGTTGCATGGAGGAGATTATAATCCCGAACAATGGCTGTCGAGTCCGGAAATATTAGAACAGGATATTACGTATTTTGAGAAGGCACATATCAATGAAGTAAGCGTAGGTATATTTTCCTGGTCAATGCTGGAACCAGAGGAAGGGATATTTCAGTTTGGATGGTTAGAGAATATTATTGAAAAGTTTTATCAGCATGGAATCTCCGTGATTTTGGCTACACCCTCCGGGGCAAAACCTAAATGGATGGCAGATAAATACCCAGAAGTGTTAAGAGTTGATGAGAGTAGACATAGAAATTTGTATGGCATGAGACATAATCATTGCTACACCTCTCCTGTTTATAGAGAAAAGACACGAAAGATTAATATGGAACTGGCTAAACGATTTGGAAACCATCCGGGAGTGATTGCCTGGCATATATCCAACGAATATGGAGGAGAGTGCCACTGTGAGCTTTGTCAGCAGGAGTTTCGCCGTTGGGTAAAACAGAAATACAAAACCATTGATGCATTAAATCAGGCATGGGCCACTACTTTCTGGAGCCATACATACAATGATTTTTCACAGATAGAGAGCCCTTCCTGGCGCGGAGAGCCATTCCTGCATGGTTTGAATTTGGACTGGAAACGATTTGTGACAGACCGAACGGTTGATTTTGCAAAACATGAGATTAAGGCAATACGGGATGGAGGTTCGGACAAGCCAACAACCATAAATATGATGTACGATTTTAAAGGACTGAACTATCACAAATTTGCAGATATCATAGATATTGTGTCATGGGACAGTTATCCTCTATGGCATAAAAAAGAGGAATTTCTAACAGCCATGGATAATGGAATGCAGCATGATATTATGAGAAGTATCCAAAAAAGGCCTTTTTTATTAATGGAAAGCTGCCCTTCGGCGACAAACTGGCAGCCAATAAGTAAATTAAAAAAGCCTGGTATACTGCAAGCATCTTCCATGCAGGCAATTGCGCATGGTTCTGACAGTGTCTTATATTTTCAGCTCCGCCAGAGCCGAGGGTCATCGGAAAAGTTTCATGGTGCAGTTATCGACCACTATGGCAAAGATGATACAAGAGTGTACCGCGAAGTGACAGCGGTGGGAAGTAGTTTGGAACAACTGTCAGAAATTACCGGGTCTGTAACAAAGGCAAAAGTAGCTGTTATATTCGACTGGGAGAACCGATGGGCGCTGGAAGATGCACAGGGACCGAGAAATTCCGGATTATACTACAAAGAGACTGTAGAAAAGTCATATTATGCATTTAGAAAGTTAGGATTCGATGTGGATGTGATAGATATGGAGCAGGAATTGGAACCATATGCTGTTGTAGCGGCTCCTATGTTGTATATGTTTCGGAATGAATATGCGGAAAAGATTCATAACTTCGTGGCTTTGGGAGGGCATTTGATTCTTACATACTGGTCAGGAATTGTAGACGAAAATGATTTGTGTTTTCTTGGGGGAACACCGCATGCTCTGATGGATGTGATGGGGCTCAGGAGTACTGAAATTGACGCATTATATGATGGAGAACAGAATGTGGGGATACCGGTTTCCGGTAATAAACTGCAGATGGAGAAGGCCTGGTGCTGCGATAAATTATGTGATTTGGTACAAGTGTCCACAGCAGAAGTATTAATGACCTATGGGCAGGATTTCTATGAGAATTGGCCGGCATTTACGAGGAATATCTATGGAAAAGGGACAGCTTATTATATCTGTGCAGATTTTGAACAGGGTTTTTACGATGAAGTATATAGTAAAATCACTCAAAACGCTGGATTGAAACGTGTTCTTCCCAGTATTCCCAATGGAGTGGAGGTAACATCTAGATATGGAGAAGGATGCAGGTACATCTTTATTCAAAATTTTAATCAGTTTTCTGTTGAGATTGAGCTGCCCATCGAAAGAATGAAACTTCTGGCGGGTAGTTACGATGGAACAATTAGTAGTTTCGAAACGATTGTTTTAAAAGAATATTTAACAGAGAGCACCTAGCCTTGAAAAAGCTGCATTACGCATTGTAAGCAGACCGATAAGGGGAATTGCGGACAACTCCCTACGGGCCGGATGTCGATAAGAATGCATTAGGAGCCATTTTCTTTATCCTGCAGCTTTAATAGCTGGTCCATCTGGTTCAGGACATATTCTTGGTACTCTGGTTTCAGCTCTTTGAATGTGTTTAAGGCTATTTCAGCCAACCGATTAGACGATTGCTCAAACATATCGCCTTCGCCATTTTTTAACCAGTTTTCGCTTACATTGAAAGTGGCACATATCAATTTAATGATACGGTCATTAACCTTGCGGTTTTCCAGCTCAATACCGGCTATGTATCCATTAGAAATGGAGATAGCCTTCGCAAATTTGGCTTGCGATAGATTTAAAGCTTGACGCACCTGTTTTATGCGTTGATTAGTGGACATCTATTCACCTCCCTCATTCGTATCTATTACATACAATAGCATAATCTTACTCACAATGCAAGCGAAGAATACGAAATATAACATTGACTCGCTCACATAGCTATGATATAATGCTTACATAGAAAGCGAAAGTCCAGCTAAGAAATGTCAATAGGTAAAATGAAAAATGTTTAAAAAGTTTT
>CATZVV010000283.1 GCA_958425285.1 uncultured Lachnoclostridium sp.
ATCACTCGTATAAGTTTGTTGCTCACCTTTAATATCTGACAAGTCATCTAATTCTTTACCAAGCATTTTTGAAACAAGCTGCACTCGTGGCAAATCTTTAATCTCATACTCACCAACTAATTTACCATCTCTCAAAACTGTAATCTTGTCACACACTTCGTATACCTGATCCAAGAAATGTGTTACAAAGATAATTCCTACTCCACGAGCTTTCAAGTCTCTCATTAATCCAAAAAGCTTCTCCACTTCTTGCTCATCCAAAGACGAGGTTGGCTCATCCAAAATCAGAACCTTACAATTCATATCTACGGCACGGGCAATTGCGACCATCTGCTGAACTGCCAGAGAACAGCTTGCCAGCTGCTGAGTTGCCTTTGCCGGAATATCTAACGACTGCAGAATTTTATCTGCATCTTCATTCATCTTTTTCCACTTCTGTCCAATACCTTTTGTCCGTCCAATAAACATATTCTCCGCAACGGACAAATTTGGACAAAGTGTAATCTCTTGATACACTGTACTGATACCCACATTTTGAGCATCCTGCGGAGAACGTATGGAAATATCCTTATCGCTTCCTTTCATAAAAATCCTACCATCGTCTTTCGAATATACTCCGGTTAAAACTTTTATCAAAGTCGATTTACCAGCTCCATTTTCACCCATCAAAGCATGGATTTCGCCTTCACATAAAGTGAAGTCCACATTTTGTAAGGCGCGGACTCCGGGAAAGCTCTTATTAATATCTCTCATTTCCAAGATAACATTATCTTTCACCGTCTATTCACTCCTTTGTTTTGTTTAAAAGAAATGCGGTACTGGCGCATGAAATCCATGTGGTCGTACCGCATACATATTATAGAATAGTTTTTTAGGCTTAAAACTTAGATTCCGTACTTATCAACATCTTCCTGAGTGATTGTTTCAGCATCAAAGCCTTTCTCTTCCATAATAATTGTCTTTTCAGACAATGTTTCGCCTGCTTCAAGCTTTTTGATGATATCATCGATGTAACTAGCCTGGAACGGATTGCACTGTCCATCATAGTTCCAGTTCTTCTTCATAAGTTCTTCCAGTGCCCATTTGTTACAGTCAAATCCCATAACAATTACGTCTTTTCCAACACCATGAGAGATGTTTGCCTTGTCAAGTGCTGCAACAGCACCTTTAGCCATATCATCGTTCTCTGCATAGATTACATTGAAGGATTTACCTGAGTCAATTACAGACTGTACAATCTGCTGAGCTGTCTCAGCATTCCATTCTGCTGTCTGCTGCGTAACAAGTTTCCAGTTGTCATTGTCTTTAACAGCCTGATCCAAAGCACCTGTACGTCCCTGCTGTGCAGCTGTTCCCATAGCACCCTGAATATGAATTACTTCATACTTGTCAAGTTTCTGGTTTGTTAACCATTCTACTGCAGTCTCTCCCTCTTTTGCCATATCGGAAACAACAGATGCTTCATAGAGGCTTTCGTCTGCGTCGATTGTACGGTCAAACAGGATAACTTTGATTCCTGCTGCCTGTGCATCTTTCAATACAGAGTCCCAACCAGCTGTGTCTGCTGCGGAAAGAAGAAGATAATCCACTTCGTCCTGTACCATCTTCTGCGCTGCTGTAATCTGCTCATCATTCTTGAGACTGTACGCAAAAGTTGCCTCATAACCATTTTCCTCGGTAAACATCTCTTTCAAGTCCTTGTCATTGGCTGTACGGTAACCGGACTCATTAGGGTCATTGTTGATAATACCAACTTTAATCAGTTCTTTTGATTCAGTTTTTGTTGTATCATCTGTCCCTGATGTTGTTGTAGTTTTCTCTTCACTACCACACGCAACCAAACCTACTAGCATCATTGCTGCCATTAAAATGGCAAAAAGTCTTTTCATTTTCATGGAAAATAACCTCCAAACATTATATTCTCAAAGATTATTCTTTGAGTTGAAAATATTATATCATGAATATGTTACTTTGTAAAGTTCAAACTTAGGAATTCTTCTTGCTGGATATTGTCGTTTAACTTCTTGCCAAACCACTTATTTACCTTTATTTGACACTACTTTTTCATAAATTTCATGAAAAAAGATTAGAAAAGAAATCTGAAACGGAATCTAAAAAGCCCGAGAAAAAAGAACCTAATTTTCCCAAAAACCCTTCTACTTGTTCTGTATCAATTCCCATATCCTTAATTTGATTATAAATATCCTTTGCCTGCTCTTTTAAACTCTCTGTATCAATATTCAGATTTTTAATCTTATCCAAAGCTACTACAACTTTCTGCTTCTGTTCATCCGTAAGCTGGATATTGACAGATTTTGCGGCCTCATTGACAGCCTGAGAAATTTCCTCCTCAGATGACAGATCACCCTCAACTACCTTTTGCTTTGCCAGCGCAAAAAAATTTGTAGCTTCCTCATCTCCAACACTCGCTCCAATTTCACCGGTTACCACAAGCTCATTTGTAGCTGCATCCGCGTTTTCTTCCGATATTTCTTCGCCTGTCATAATTTCATAAGATTTCATAACACCAACCAGTGCCGCCGTCCCTGAAATTTTAAATGGTCCGGCAACCGTTATCATGGCATCCTCAACACCCGCCGTAATTAACGCATTACAGTACATTCCGCTGGAACAATATGTTATATTTTCCGTGTCGACACCAATACCGCTCCCCTCTTCTCCCTTCTCAACTTTAACAGAAGAAAGTGCCCTCGTACCGATTACATTGGCAGAAAGATAATCATCCAGATATTCATGCTCTTACTGATTTGTTATCTCTACCACTTCATAGTTTTGCAAATCTGCTTCTGTCACACCAAGTAATTCCATAACGGTTGCTTTCTCTGCCGGTTTCAAATCCGCTCCAAAAGATATGAAAGATTTCATTTCAACAGAATCTGCTTTTATCATAGAAAACTGCATAATAGACAGCGAAAACAGCAGTATAACCACTGTGACAAATCTTGATATTCTTTTCATGAGCACCTCTCATTCTATAATTTACTAATACGTTCCATTGCCTCTATTGTATTC
>CATZVV010000284.1 GCA_958425285.1 uncultured Lachnoclostridium sp.
GAGTTATAATGAAGGATGCAAAACAAAAAATAAAATGGATTTTGGGAGCTTTGACTGTTATCATATGTGGTATCTGCTATCTCCTTATGTCTGGAAGTCAGAAAAGGGAAGAAGGATTGTATCAGAGTCTGCTTGAAACACCGGCACCTATGGATAAAACAGAGGAAAATAGGGAAATTTTTATCCATATTTGCGGTGAGGTAAAAGAGCCGGGTGTGTATTCTTTTACAGGAGAGACACGTTTGGTTCAGGTGATTGAAGCTGCCGGGGGCTTTACTCGTAAGGCGTTCAAAGAAAGTGTCAATCAGGCACAGGTTGTAACGGATGGCATGCAGATTGTGATTGCAAATAAAAAGAAGGCAAGGCAGGAAATAAAGCAGCAGGATGAAAGTTCGCTCATTAATATTAATACAGCTTCAATGGATGAACTTATGACTTTATCTGGAATCGGACAGGCAAAGGCGGAACAAATTATTTCTTATCGTGAGGAATACGGAAGCTTTAAAAAGAAAGAGGATATTATGAACATTTCCGGAATTAAGGAAGGTGTTTATAGTAAAATAAAAGATAATATAAAAATTTAGGGAAGGAAAGTTGACATGGCAAAAAGGGTATTAGTTGTTGACGATGAAAAGTTAATCGTAAAGGGGATTCGTTTCAGTTTGGAACAGGATGGTATGGAAGTGGATTGTGCGTATGATGGTGAAGAAGCATTGGAAAAAGCAAAACTTCAGACTTTCGACGTTATCCTTTTAGATGTCATGCTTCCCAAGCTTACGGGATTTGAAGTGTGCCAGCAGATTCGGGAATTTTCTTCTGTGCCGATTATTATGCTGACTGCAAAGGGCGATGATATGGATAAAATTTTAGGGTTAGAGTATGGTGCGGATGATTATATTACAAAACCATTTAATATACTGGAGGTCAAAGCAAGAATTAAGGCTATTATCCGACGTAGCTCGGTGAAGGAAAAAAATATACAGGAGGAGAGTAATGTGTCTGTTTTTGGTGCCTTAAAAGTGGATTGCGACAGCCGGAGAGTATTCTTAAATGAAAAAGAGGTGAATCTGACAGCAAAAGAGTTTGATTTGCTTGAGTTGTTAATGAACCATCCAAATAAGGTATACAGCCGTGAAAAACTGCTGAATGACGTTTGGGGATATGATTATCCGGGTGATGTCAGAACAGTGGATGTTCATGTGCGCCGTTTGCGTGAAAAAATAGAGAGCAAACCAAGTGAGCCAAAATATATACATACAAAATGGGGTGTTGGTTATTTTTTCCAAAATCAAAGCTAAATTGAAGGGTCTGCATTCTCTTCGTTTTGAAAGTTTATTTTCCTTTCTTTGTATTGGTGTATTGCCAATGCTTTTAGTCACAAATGTGATTTCAAATACGTATTATTCCAAAGCGGTTTCCCAGCGGGTTTCAGAACTTCAAACCAGAGGTTCTGTGATTGCGAATTTGGTGCAGTCTTCAGCACTTTTGACAAATGATGTCACGAGTGAAGTTGAGTCGGAGCTAACACAGGTTTCGGATTTTTACGGTGGTCGTATTATGATTGTAGATTCCAATTTCCTTGTTCTGCGCGATACGTATGGTTTAGAAGAGGGGAAGACTTTAATTGTAAAAGAAGCTATTGAGTGTTTAACAGAAAGCGATGCAGAACGTATTGTAAATCAGGAAAGTGAGCATATTGAGATTTTTATTCCAATTGAAAGCTCAAGTAAGAAAGGTATGCTCGGTGTTGTTGTAATGACCTTTTCTATGACGAATATTGACAAGCTGTTTTCTGAATTGTCCAGTATTGGTTCTACCATTGTTTTTCTTGTGAGTATTCTTCTTTTTCTAATTGCGATTATGTACTCAAAACGGTTAGTAAGTCCATTGAACTTAATCTGCGCTACGATTCATCGGATTGCGGATGGTGATTTGGAAAGAACTGTTGATTTACACGGGTGTAAGGAAATTGAAGATGTTTCGGGAGCTTTCAATGAAATGACTGGGGTACTGCATAATCTGGAAGATTCGAGACAGGAATTTGTATCAAATGTATCCCATGAGTTAAAGACTCCAATTACTTCTATGAAGGTACTTGCAGATTCTCTTATGATGCAGGAGGAGGCACCTGTTGAATTATATAAAGAGTTTATGGGTGATATTAATAATGAACTGGAACGTTTGAATCATATTATTAATGATTTGCTTGTGCTTGTAAAAATGGATAAGAATGCAGTCGTTTTACAAGTGGAGGAAGTGAATATTAATGAGTTTATTGAGGATATTCTGAAACGTCTGCGCCCGATTGCGATACAGAGAAATATTGATATTGTATTTGAAAGTTTCAGACCTGTTACGGCTCAGATTGATTCAACAAAAATGAGTATGGCAGTGACAAATATAATTGAGAATGCCATCAAATATAATTATGATGATGGTTGGGTCAGGGTCTCTTTGAATGCAGATCATAAATATTTTTACCTCAAGGTATCGGATTCTGGTGTGGGAATTCCAGAAGAACTGCAGGACCAGATTTTTGAACGCTTTTATCGGGTTGATAAGGCACGTTCAAGGGAAACGGGAGGAAATGGGCTGGGACTGTCAATTGCCCGCAATGCCATTTTACTGCATCGTGGTTCTATTAAGGTTCACAGTGTGCCACAGCAGGGAACAACTTTTAATATCAGGATTCCTCTGATATTTATTGAACAGTAGGAGGTGTCATAGTTGTGATTTGTACAAAAATGTGGAAAAAATGGATGATATGTGGCATGATTTTTACCTTTTCAATATTCTTTCTTTCAGCTTGCGGAAACAATGAGGAGTCTTTGGAGGAAAACCAGTACTACGTTTATTATATGAACAAAGATTGTGATGAATTGTTATATGAGGTTTATACAGCAGAGAATGCCGGTAATAAGACTTTAAATGTTGTATCAGAACTATTATTACAGTTAGGCAAGGTTGGTGAAGGCGGTAAAAGCCGTCAGGCGATTAATGCGATTTGTAAAGTTTTAGATTATCAGTT
>CATZVV010000285.1 GCA_958425285.1 uncultured Lachnoclostridium sp.
CAGCGGAGAAGGCTGTGTATGAAGTAAGAGCCGGGCATGTGGATTTTCTTATGAAGGGACATTTGGAAACACCAGAGCTGTTAAGAGCGGTAGTAAACAAGGAAAGAGGACTCGCAACAGGAAGAGTTATGAGTCATGTAGCTGTAAACGAGATACCGGCATATCACAAACTGCTGATTACAACAGACGGAGGTATGATGCCTTACCCGAATCTTGAGCAGAAAAAGGAAATAATAGAGAATGTGGTAAATATGATGAATCGGCTGGGATATGTGAAACCTAAGGTGTGTGTCCTTGCTTCATCAGAGAGAATCAATCCGAAGATGCCTGAATCTGCAGATGCTGGCGCATTAAAGGAAATGAACCGCAGGGGAGAGATAACCGGTTGTATTATAGAAGGTCCTATTTCACTTGATTTGGCATTGGTAAAAGAAAGAGCGGAAGAGAAAAGATATGAAAGCCCATGTGCGGGAGATGCAGATATTCTAATACTGCCTAATGTCCACGCAGGAAACATTCTTGGGAAGAGTTTGGTAGAAATGGCCGGAGCAAAGATGGCAGGACTGGTTTTAGGTGCCGCATGTCCTATCGTCCTGACTTCAAGGGCTTCTTCATTCGAAGAAAAATTTAACTCTCTGATGCTGGCATGTCTGATAAGCTGAAAGGAAAACAAATATGATAAATGAGAAAGTTTTGGTTATAAATCCAGGATCTACTTCTACCAAGGTGGCTGTTTTTGATGGAGAAGACCTCAAATGGACTGAGAGTATAAACCATTCCGCTGAAGAACTTAAAAAGTATAAAAAGGTATATGATCAGCTGGAATTTAGATTGCAACTTACAAGGAAGTGTCTCGAAAATCACGGAGAAGATCTTTGTGAATTTGCTGCGATTGCATCAAGAGGAGGTAATATGCCTGCTGTAAAAGCAGGAGCATATAAGATAAATGAATATATGGTTGAGTGTTTGAGGTACAGACCGATAGATGAACATGCAGCTAATGTCGGGGCAGGCATTGCGTTTGAACTTGCTAATGAAGTGGGTATAGACGATTATATTTATGATGCACTTACTGTTGATGAAATGCTGGATATTAACAAGATTACTGGGATCAAGGGAATCAGGAGACCTGCAAGGGGGCACAATCTCAATACAAGAGCGGCGGCTTTGAAATTATGCGAGCAAAAAGATATTGATTACAAAGATACGAACATAATAGTAGCACACCTTGGAGGAGGTATAACAATTAATTTACATAGCGGTGGCCGTATAATCGACATAATAATGGATGAAGAAGGCCCTTTTTCTCCTGAGAGAGCTGGTGGTATGCCGGTTTATTCAATAGTAAAAATGGCATTTAGCGGCAATTATACAGAAGCAGAATTTATGAAGCAGTTGCAAAGAAAGGGTGGACTTTTATCTCATTTTGGAGTTATTGACCTACGTGAAATAGAAAAGATGATTGATGAAGGTGACGAATATGCCAATACTGTTTATAATGCAATGGCTCTCACTATCGCTAAAAATATAGCAAAAATCTCGCCATGTGTACGGGGAAGGATTGATCATATAGTTCTGACAGGGGGTATGGCATACTCCAAACGGCTTACTGGAAAAATTATCGAAGCTGTTGATTTTCTTGCACCTGTTACCGTAATTGCAGGCGAAAATGAAATGCAGTCTCTTGCTAACGGTATTATCCGTGTTTTGAGAGGAAAAGAAAAAGCTAAGATCCTTACAGAAGGAGAAAATCAGTATGAATAAACGATGGATATACTTTATTATAGGGATAGTATTGCTTTTGTTTTTGGGTCTCATTTATGCGTGGTCGATATTCAAGGCACCATTTTCTGAAGAATACCCTGCATGGAGTGTAAGTCAGATCTCTATTACATTTACAATATCTATGGTTTTCTTTTGTTTAGGAGGATTTTGGGGAGGTTTACTAAACAAAAGAATTAAGCCAATGGTAATTATCTGGATTTCGGCAGTGTTTCTTTTCACGGGATTTTTTGGTGTTTCCATGATAAATGGAATGGGGAGTACAATTAGTTTATACTTATTATATATTTTTTATGGAGTTCTATGCGGAACAGGGGTCGGTATCGGATATAATTGTGTAATCAGTACTATTAATAAATGGTTTCCTGATAAAGCAGGATTTTCATCAGGTATGCTTCTTATGGGATTCGGTACAGGAGGTCTTGTCTTAGGAGGCATCGTGGATATAATGATGGATAATATGGGCCTTTTCACAACATTTAGATATTTAGCAATAGCAGGAACAGTGATACTTTTGGCGGGTTCTTTTGTATTGAAAGCTCCAAAAGACTTTGTATATGATGATATGGATAATAATGAAACAGAGATAGTTCAAAAGAGCAAAACCACAAAAGAAATGCTTTACAGTAGGAACTTCTGGATTTTTATCTTATGGGCAATACTTGTTAATTCAACAGGATTGCTGGTGATAGGCAATGCAGCGAGTATAGCGGCAGCTTTTGGTGCGCCGGCGCTTTTGGGACTATTGGCTTCTGTATGCAATGGGCTGGGAAGAGTCATAATGGGTGCTATGTACGATAGATATAAGAGGGGAAAAACTATTATGGTAAATTGTATGTTTGTTTTTTTTGCAGGTATATGCTTGACTGGCGGTGCGTTTACAAATAATATGATTTTAGTTCTTATAGGGTTGTTAATATCAGGTATTGGGTATGGTGGAGGGCCTGCTCTTACATCTGCTTTTATTCACGATGAATTTGGACCAAAATATTTTCCTGTCAATTTTAGCGTTGGGACATTTTCACTTATACCTGCAGCTATAATTGGTCCAACTTTAGCTGGATTTCTTGTGGAAAAATCAGGAGGGACATATAACAGTACATTTATAACGATAATAGTTTTTGCATTGTTTGCAGGGATATGCTGGAACTTTTTAAGAAAAAATAAATAGAACTGAAAAAAACTGAGCATTTAAATTTAATATCGCCGGCAGTAATCTGCCGGCGATAT
>CATZVV010000286.1 GCA_958425285.1 uncultured Lachnoclostridium sp.
TGGCTATCCAAATTTTTTAGGGGTTTTCGCCAGAAATTTGGGGGTCAACTTTGGGGGAGAGAAAAAATAAAGGCTAAAAATTAAGACCCCTAAAGTTAAAATCAAGAGAATCAGTGAAAAAACATTCTGATTCTCTTTTTTTGGTTATGCTTCTGTACAAATTCTTAATCTCTTTATTCTTTTACTTTATATTTACCACGTTTCTTTCCAACATAGCTATGTACTTCATTAGATGATTTGGGCGTATTTCTCAATGCAGGTCTATTTCTGGTAGACCATAAGATTCGATTTCTAGTATAATTAAAATTAGAGGAACCTCGTGAGTTTCTCTTATAATCTTTCGGCTTTCGGTTGAATGATTCCATAGGTCCATTGGATAAACGTGCATAGTAACGCTCATTATCCTTTGCACTACGTCTTGATACCTCAGTTATAGTAAATGAGCGGGCAATCTCATGCTTATATTTATCAAGGTATTGTGAGAAAAGACGAGGAATGTAACCTCTGAGAGCCTTAAATTCTTCAATCATTTTTAATAATTCTTGCATTACTTCATCTTCAGAACTAAAGTGAGTATTATTGAATCTAATATATTTTTCTTTCACATCTCTGATTATATTGAACTTAGGATCTAGTGAGAGAAATAGTTTTTCAATAGTATATGTATCTGCGTACATTCTAAGAGAGCTGTGGTAATACCTTTTGTCAGAGTAATTGATATTGTCTTGATTCTTCAAAAGCACCCAGCGATATTTTCTAAGCAAGATAACTTCTTGTGATTCCTGAATCGTTTTATTGTCTCTATTGGTGTCATGATTTTGTTTTTCAAGCCTTTTAAGATCTCTATCTTTATATGCTTTCATTACTGAATTGATATAAGTATTAATCAATCCTAATAAATATTTAACAACATGAAAACTATCTAAAATCGACACAGCATTTGGAAAGAAATGCTTGGGTAATTCAAGATAAGGCTTATATGCATCAGAAATAATATAACGAACATGTTTTCTTTCTTCGTATGGAATGGAGAAGAAGTAGTTTTCAATGGTATGATGCCATCGGTTATGCAAGATGTCAACAATCTCTCCAGAAGTAAAGTCCATAAGAATCAAGGCATATTTCTCTTTTTCAGAAATATCAATATGTACTTCATCAACGGAAAGAAACTCAGGAAGAGTTAAACGTGGCAAATCCACGTAAGCAGTGAAAAGATCGTGAACTTGAGTATCAGATAAATTGAATTGTCTGGCAATAGATGCGGTAGAACGATCAAGGTCTTTCATAGCCTCTAAAACTAGTAGAGGAGTAATATCAGAGGATTGTTTATAACGCTGAAAGAATGGGAAATCTTCATTAACATATGTGGAACAGTTAGTGCATTTCCACTTTCTTTGGCTCACGATAAAGATGATGCAAGTTCCGTCTTGTAAGACAGGGTGTTTGATTTTGCGCTTATAAATACCTTTTGAGTGCATTCTGCAAGAACAATTAGGGCAATAAGACGGGATAGATGGTCGAGAGATATATACATACTTGGTATCAGCGATGATTTCAACATCGTTGATGATAATAGAACCATCATCGGGAATGTTTAATAATTTAAATAGATAAGAATGATCCATGATTACCTCCTTCACAGAAGCATAACCAATAGAACATTATAGAAAAAGAAACAGATGAATGCCACCTGTTTCTTTTGGGATTTATCCCCCTAAAGTGTCCCTCAAAGTTCAGACCCCTAAATTGACCCCTAAAGTTTAGCCCCCCAAATATTTTGGATACCCATCTTTTTTGTAGTATAATACAGGTAACGACAGAAGGGAGTGGGCAGTATGAACAGAAAAATGCTGGCACCTATCATAATTGGCATTTTGATTGCATTTTATATGATGATTTGGATCAGCTCCCTGTTTTTTCTGGATGCACCGGAGTTTCTCGTGATCCTGTTTGGCATCCCCATGCTGGCACTGCTTTTTCTGTGGATACATGTTGTCAAGGAACGGCTTGACGAGATAAGGAGCGGAGAAGAAGATGATCTTAGTAAATACTGATTACATTACCGGGAAAACGCTGAATATGCTGGGACTAGTAAAGGGAAGTACGATTCAGACAAAGAATATCGGTAAGGATATTTCTCAGGGCTTTAAGACACTGGTTGGCGGTGAGCTGAAGGCATACAATGAAATGATGAATGAGGCACGTGCACTGGCAACGAAGCGAATGGTGGAGGAGGCAGAGGCTCTCGGTGCTGACGCTATTGTCAACATCCGTTATGCATCCAGTGCCATCATGGGTGGTGCCTCAGAGGTTATAGCCTATGGTACAGCGGTAACCTTCCTGTAAAAGCAGCTTGTCTGCTTTTTTCTTTTCTTTTTTACACGGAGCGTGTATAATGATAGTGTCATGACAGGGGTGCCGTAAGGCTGAGACAGTCCCTTATGACCTGATCTAGTTAATGCTAGCGTAGGGAGTCATATCTATCTTGAGTATTAGATTGGTTCACTTACGCCTCATGGATGTGTTTTTTTATTGTAAAGGAGAGCTATGGATGAAGCGTTTAAAAATAATCGGTATGCCGCTGCTCACGCTGCTTCTGGTACTGGCAGTATGGGAAGGCTGTGTTCATGTATTTGATATTGATTTGTATATTCTGCCGGCGCCCTCAAACATCCTACAGGCGCTGTTTGCGAATCGCGATATACTGTGGCTGCATTCAATGGTAACGCTGCAGGAAGCTGTCATTGGTCTACTGATCGCTACACTGCTCGCAATCGTAATTGCGATTGGCATGGATCTTTCCCTGCTGTTTAAACACAGCATATTTCCCCATCTGGTTGTTACGCAGACCGTACCGGTCATGGTGCTGGGACCGCTGTTTTCCATTTGGCTGGGATTCGGCATGGCACCGAAGATTCTAATGGTCATCTTCATGTGCTTCTTTCCGGTCGCAATCGCCTTCTGTGACGCGCTGGGTAAAGTAGACGAGCATCAGATCAGTCTGCTGAAA
>CATZVV010000287.1 GCA_958425285.1 uncultured Lachnoclostridium sp.
AGCTTTGAGGTATCCCCATTTCGGTACCTGCTAAAACCAGTTGATTATGAAAGGATTGAACAGGTATTTTCGGCCGCTGTGGATGAGATTTTGAATAATCATGCCAGCCTGTTCTTCAAGCGCAATAATGAGCAGGTTCAAATAAACTGTGAAGAAATCATTTCTATCATTTCGGAGAATGGACGCATGCTCCGGGTAATTACCAGGGAGGAACAGCCAGAGGATTTATTTTACGCAAAGTTAAAGGATATTGAGAAACAGCTGAATCCTTTTGTTTTCGTTAAAGTAAACCAGGGGACGATAATAAACTTAAACTTTGTCCATATCATTTCAAGTGAAGAGGTTCATTTGACTAGCGGAGAGATGGTTCCAATCAGCCGTGGGAGGAAGAAAGCAGTGAAGGAGGCATATAGCCTCTATGTGAAAAGGAAGGCTGGCATATGTCCATAATTGAAATTAGTTTATTTTATTTTCTGGTTATTTTAATAACAATATTACAGAGTGCTACTGCTTATATATATTTCACAGGATTTTTCGGTTTCCGGCTGGGAAAAAGGCTTTTTCTTGCGCTCACCGTTTTCTATATGCTTGCAATCAAATTTTTACCCGGGGAGATATTGGTTCGGATTGTAATGCTGCTTATTTTCCTCTTTATACTGACCGCAGCGGCTTTATTTGGTTCGATTGAGAAGAAGGTTTACCATGTTTTGTCTTTTACATTTAGCCTGACTCTGTGCGAGCTTACATTTTCGACTCTCAATGGCGAGGGTGGGATGGATATACAGACAGAGTATTTAAAATGGATGGCAGTTTATTTCCTGATCAACATCCTGTTCTGCCTCTTTGTCATTGTAATTATAAAGATCCTGATGTATTTCCGGGAAGAAAACAGCGAGGGCTTGACAGAAAAAGAATACCTGCTTTTGTCCATTATACCACTGGCGTCACTTATTATTATCTACGTTTCGGCAGATATGCCTTACCTGCCAAAGATCATGAGCTGTGTATGCCTTATTTTCATCAATCTGAGTTATATTGTCATATATGACAGGATTGCCAAGAAAAACTATGAAATACACAGGTTTTCTGTAATTGAGGAACAAAATCATTATTATCAGGAGCGGATTACGAATCAGCAGGAACTTGCAAGGATGAGGCATGATTTGAAAAATATCCTGATTACCATTGATTCCTGTATAGTAAAGAACGACGTCCAGGCAGCCAAAGAACAGTTAAGTGCATTGCTGGAGACAAAGGCTCTTTGCCACGATGAATTTACTGGATGTGTGGCGGTAGATTCAATATTAAATGTTAAAATACAAAAAATCAAGGAACATGGCATCACATACAATCTTAACCTTCAAATTCCCAGTGATCTGAAGGTTAAGGATAACAATATACTGGATGTCAGCGCCATTTTAGGAAATCTGTTGGACAATGCAATCGAGGCTGTGCTCCGGATCGGGAAGGATAAGGAAAGAAAAATTGATATTGTGATACAGTATAATAATGGTAAGCTGATATTTAATCTTCAGAATACCTCGAACCAGATCCTGACGGATTTTACCCATATACTGATCAGATCAGAAAAGGGTAAGGAAAGATATGGCATAGGCATCAGCAGTATCAAGGAGCGTGTTGACCGTCTCAAAGGGTATTATGATTTTGGCTATGAGGGAGGGCAGTATACCGCACTGATTGTAATTCCAATTGAAAATAGTTGATTTTAGGCTTCCGAAATTTCATCGGGAGCTATTTTTTTATCAAATACTACATTGTTTTTTACCAAATACTACAACTTCAGGCACAGCAGCAGTTTTTAAGATATACTACAAACATCTTAAGAGAGGAACACAAAACAGATGAATGAATCTTGGAAAAGAAAATATTCACTGCTGATTGCAATTGCTATTTCAGTGATTTCCGCATTTATGCTTCTCTTCCTGATGATATGCTTTGGATTCTTCCCTATTAGGATAATGGAAGGAAGCATGCTTGTGGGTTTGACGATGCCAACGGTTATTTCGCTCTACCTGTTTCCCAAGTTGTGCCAGAAAACACTGATGCCAGAGCGTAATAAGTCTCCAAAAGAGATGAAGCAAAGGTGGAAAGCAATTCTGTTCTTGGTTGGATTTGCAGTTTTATATGGCATAATCTGCAGGAAGGAATTTGAATCCATTCCCATGATGGCAGTCATTATATTACATTACACGGCAGTCAGTCTGGGAGAGGAATTTACTTATAGGAAGCTTATCCTGGGTCTTTTAAATACAAGGTATAAAACCTGGATTGCGGTTGTTGTAAATGCAATTATGTTCTCTTTTATTTTACATATAAACGAGGATTTGATAGCAAACCTGCTGATACGGTTTCCGATGGGCATCGTGCTTGGCTGCATTGCGGTGAAGACAAATACTATTGCATATACAATAGTATTACACACCATTTATAATTTGATAGTGTTGATTTTGTAGGAGGATCGAAATGAAGAAGGTTAGTAGGATTGCATTAATTATTTCGGGCGTTTTGTTGGCGGTAGATGTGATATACGTTATAAACCATCTGCAGACGATGAACATTTTGAACTTTTTAGGGATGGTGGTTCTGCTCCCATGTGTGTTTATTTCCTTGATAATAGCAAGTTTGATTGCCGAAACTCATTTCCGGGAAGTGAAGCAGCAGGGACTCATAGCAGGTATCTCAGGAGTGGTGATAGCTGTTCTTGCGTATGTAGTGGCGGGTCAGAATCAGAACTATATTGAAAACATTATAGAAAATTCAAAAAAGATGACGGAATCATCAAACTTATCCGTATCCGATATCAGCATCAGCAGTGGAGTTTCCTCTTATGTTTTCGTTTTCATAATGATTTTTGTATTAAGCATGGGCTTCAGCATTCTGTTTAATGTTTTACGGGAGAGGAGAAAAGTAAATGTTTCTAAATGAGAATAATGTTGTATGCGATGTCATGGGAATCCACATGATTATCAATACAGAAAATGGGGC
>CATZVV010000288.1 GCA_958425285.1 uncultured Lachnoclostridium sp.
TACCTGTTATTAATGCAAATAACGATATAATAACACAAATTGTATACCAGACTTTTCTGTAAACATTATTCTCTTGAGCAAATAGAACAACACTCATGCCTGAAACAAGTGCTATATAAGATGTATAGGTATTGATATTTCCAATGGTTGAAGCAAATATCCTATAATCATCCCACGACAGTCCTACCTTAAATCCAATTGGATCAATTTCAAAAAACTGTAATATCCCTATAAGGCATACAACCATCCCAGCGGCCAAAAATATATCCAGATACCAACGCTTAAATTTTAAAAACCTGGTAACAATAAAAAAGCTGACAAAATATAGAAGAATCAAAAACATTCCCGTGTATCTGCCTTCATTCCCCCAAAAAGACTCATAAAAATAATCAGACTGAAGGGTTGATACCGAAACTGCAGCCATAAAGAATATCATAGCCCAATCAGCTATTCTTAAGGGCCTTCTTCGAAAATGCTTGAATATACAACGTGTATTCTCCCACTGATAATCTCTTGCGTCTATATACATATAAACAAAAGCGGTTATTAGAATGACTACTGTTAGCAAAATTACCGAACCATAATAAAACATGTATTTTACATCTAAAATGTCAAAATAATAATTATAAAAAGCCAAAGGAAAAATTACCAGTATTGCAACTATATAAACGCTTGTAATAATTTCATTGGCTCGTTTCCACGATACAATTAAATCGTTATTTTCATTCATCCGTCTGTTATCCTTTCTTAAACTATAATGTTTTATCAGTATACCATTTTGAACCCGAATCTGCAACTTCGTCATAACATGTAAGGTTGCAGCCTTTAATATTTAATGCTATACTGAATATACTCTCTCTTAACAGCAAAAAATATGACAAAACTGGAGATATCTATGAAACTGTTACATATTACCCCTGAACCGCCCTCCTCAACGTCCGGAGGAGGAATTGGTGTCAAGCAGACCTTATTATCACTCGTGTACAATAATTACTCTGTGGACTACATCGGTCCTGAAATTGCAGATAAATCCCTGGCCAGGTTTTATGATAGAACTTATTACTTAATTCCCAGTAATAACATATTGCTAAGGATATTTGATACACTATTCATGAATACAAACCGTCGCTATCGGTCATGGCTTAAACTGCGTATTGATTTTTCTGCATATGATGCAGTTATAATGGATTTTTCTAAATTACATTATGTCCTTAAACGAATAAGAAATGCACCTTTCTTCGTTCGTGTACACAATGTAGAATATGATTATTCCCAAAATAATTACCGTCATAAACGAAATGTGTTTAATTTAATTGATGCCTGCTTTTCCAAGCCCCGTGAGCAGTTGATTGTCAATCGGGCCAATCATTTAATTGCCCTGACAGAAAAAGATAAAAATCGTTTGTGCCAATTATACCATATTCCATCTGAGAAAATAACTGTTATTCCGGTGTGCATTTCACCCCCAAAAATATACTTTCCCTCATTTGATAACCAAAATCAGGCCCCGCACCCATTGCGCATGCTGATAACCGGTTCACTGTGGTATGGTTCTAATTTTGAAGGGATATTATGGTTTATAGAAAATGTATACCGCCAATTACCGATTCCAAAAGAGCTTTGTGTTGCTGGATCACATCCAACTCCTGAGTTTTTAGACTTTGTAAAGAAAATACCTTCAATTACAGTAGTGAATACACCTGCAAATATGGCACCGTATTTTTATAATGCCGAATTATACATTGCCCCTATCTTTGACGGTGCTGGCATGAAAGTCAAAGTTGCTGAAGCCATGTCCTATGCCCTGCCAGTAGTAGGAACAAGCCATGCATTTGAAGGTTATGTTATACAACATGGCAATAACTCATATATTGCAGATACTATAGACGCTTTTGAAAAAAGCATACTTGATTACTATCATCTTGATGGAAAACAGCGGTATGATATGCGGCTTTCCTCTCTACAATTATTTCAATCTAATTACAGTCTGAAAAGAAGTGCTGATTTATTCAGGAAATTAATTGACCCTATGAGCGTTTAAACGTAAGCGTCAAATGTTAGGGTGGCTGGCGCTCCGCCACCAAATACCTCATAATGGTAGATAGCTAGATGCAGGCACTTCGCTCTGGAATACGATACATTTCATTGATAGGTGTGGGCATTTCACTACACATTTATGGAGGTATCGAAAATGTCCAGTTACAATGCCAGAGTCCCGGCTGATCAGCAGTTCCAACTGATTATGGAATGCAGGAACAGTGGCCTCTCCGATTATCAGTGGTGCAAGGAGCACGGAATTCATCCGGGAACCTTCTACAACTGGGTCAGCAGACTCAGGAAGAAGGCCTGCTGTGAAATCCCTGAATCAATTTCCAAAGCGGAGCCTTCACCGGCTCCGGCTCAGGACGTGGTCCGCTTAAATTTTAATGCAAAAGCAGAGGATCCTCAGGCGATGCTTCCATGCCAACCAGCTCCTGCGAGTCCAACCTGTATTGCAGATATTCCTGCCAGGATAGAAATATATCTGGGCAATGCGACAATCCGCATTGCCAATGGAACCGACCCGGCTATCCTTGAGCGGGTTCTGAGTCTTGTGAAAGGCACCGGGTGTTAGGCGATATCTCCGTAGCGGACAACATCTATATCGTATGCGGCACAACAGACATGCGCAAATCAATCGATGGTCTCTGCAACATTATCCGGGGCAAACTTTCCATGGATCCGGATCAGTCATCCCTGTTCCTTTTCTGCGGTAAACGGTGTGACCGAATCAAGGTCCTGCTCCGGGAACCGGATGGATATGTGCTCCTTTACAAGAGACTGAATGTTGCACAGGGACGATATCGCTGGCCACGGAAACGTTCAGAAGCTCAGGCAATTACCTGGCGGCAGCTGGACTGGCTGCTAAACGGACTGGATATTGAACAGCCAAAGGCGTTCCAGACCAGCTGAAAACCATCGTGAAACCGACGAAATTTTCCAGTGACATTTCT
>CATZVV010000289.1 GCA_958425285.1 uncultured Lachnoclostridium sp.
GAGTTGCGTCCAAGGGATTTCCTGGCTGCGTTGCAAGAAGGTTATTGACGATCTGGTTCTTCAAGATATAGTTTTCCAGTTTCGTTGTTAGCACTTCGTTTGTGACTAGCTGATTTGCCACCTTATCTGCAATAGCATTGATAAGCAACTGCGTGGTGGTCTCTTGATTTTCTGCTCCAATTAACCCCTGTGTATCTGTTATCAGTAAGGAGGCCGCTTTTGCAATCAATTTAATTGTTCCATCTTCTTCGACCCCGATTGTTTCATTATCTGGTTTTCCAACTCCTAATCGTTCAGGAGTCATAATCACATTTCCGGTTGCCGCCTGTGCTTCATCTCGCGCTTTCTCTGCAGCTGCTTTTGCTGCTTCTGCCTGCTCTTTGTAATACTTACTGTTGTCAGTTTCGCTTCCCTCATATTCAGAATCACCCACAGCCCAACGTTTGGAATCCTTTGAATAGTCCAAAGATTCATTCGCAGCTTCTTGTGCTTGTGTTTTGTATGTTAAAATATCCGAACGATAATCAGGATTAAGATGTTTTTCGCCAATACTTCCTTCCTTCACCAAAGCCGATATATGATAGGCCCCTTTCCCTTCATCATCTTCTTCGACAAATTCTTTTGAAAATGCTATCGTCTCCGAATCATCAAACACATAATCCTTGATTAAGTCGGCAATATTACATTCCCATTCTGTACCATCCTCAGTCGTCATAGTTAAGATTCCATCTTCAGACAACGAAAATGAAACCGGGATCTTCTCAATATTCTGGTCAAACGTATATGTAGTACCATTAAGGGCCTTGAATGTCCATTGCCCTTTCGCTTTATCATACTGTACACTTGCTAACATAGAATTTGCTGTTTCTATATTAAGTTTTTGAGCGTCAAACTGAATCAGTGCATTGTCGACTTCATTGCAAAAGACATCTATCACATTTAAGTTTGTAGCTCCTAATGGAGTAGCCGTAGAGGGCTTATTTTTCCAATTTCTTCTGACATATTTCTTTTCTGACCATATTATTTGTGCCACTGTTTTCTTCTTCCTCCTTTTCAAAAGTTTCTCCCGGAGTTCCAGAATCTAAAATATCTGCTAGTTCTGCCAACGACCGGAAATTAGAAGAGCCAGACACTACTAATGAATTTAGCAGTTGTCCAGCCCGGATCATCTTATCACGTTCATATATCAATATTTTCACGTTTTATTCTCCTTGCATTTAATATTGTCAATCCTCTTTTTTAAATTTTGTATACAAGATGTTAATAAACCAATGTCATTCAAATATGGAATACAAAAAAAACCGTTTTTGTCTATACTGTACATGGAATTTTCAAATGGCAGCCCTTCAGAAGCCTGTTTTACTTCTTGTGCAATAAAACCCATGCTGGGAATTTTGCTTTTTCTAAAAAAATAAGAGACTGGACGTTTAGAAAGAACCATCTTCATCGCATCCTGCTCTTTAATGTTGCAAATATTTTTTTTAAGCCTAACATCCGAATCTTCTTCAGGCCATGGGCCAACATATGTGTCACTGCATCTTACCCAATCAATTTGCGATGGTTCATCGCTATTGCATACTATATTTCTTGTAGATATGTTCTGAATGTTCACCTCTGCTCCATCTTCCGCAGCCAAGTCATCGTCATTTTGCATTTGTGGTGCTGCCACTAAAACATCTAAATTGATATTTGAACCAGATATTGTAGCAGCATCAATAGAAGTAGCTGTTATATTATTTCCAATGATTGATGTTCCTGTAATGGTTCCTCCAACTATTTTTGAGCCAGATACTTTTCCCGAAAATGAACTTTGCTCAGCTTTTATATTATTGCAGTTTAATGTTCCATCTGCTGTCATGCTAGAATTCGTAGATTGCCAAGAAAAACGATTTCCTTTAATATGAACATTTCCGCTTTCTTGCGATAATTGAGCAGATACATCACCTTTACTTACTTTTAGAATAATGTTATCTGCATTTACCTTAATTGCGGCAGATAACTTTTCTTCTTCTTTTTTGGCTCGAGTTACTTCTGCTGAGATCTGCGTGTCCGTTGCTTCTAGTTTAGATAATGTATTTTTCTCAAAATCTTCCAGCGTTACAGAAACACTATCTATCGTTTTTTCAATGGTAATCATTTTCCATTCAGATTTCTCTAATTTATTATGCAACGACTCTTTATTCTCTCTATGCTGCATCCCTTTTGAACTTATTTTATCTTTCATACTTTGGCAGCCGGATATAGTCCGGTTCATGATATATGACTCTACTAGATCATTACGCGTAAAGACTCTAATGGCATCTCCAACTTCCAACCATGGGTAGAAATTGCATTCCACCTCAACCGGCCTATAAACCCATCCATCAATTTGGGCCAGTAAGGAATTTGATATCTCAATCATTTCTACTGCGCTTTTTCCATATACCAAAAAATTGCCTGAAATAATATACTCATTTTCATTACTTCCTACACTGGAAAGCAGCTTTCCATCAGAATCTTTAATTGATATTCCTGTAATTCCCTCTACCAGATAATCTTCATAAATCATTGGCTGCCTATAAGTATCTATATTTTCAAATAAGTTTCCATCTCCGCCTATCTCACTTGGATACAATGTTTCTTCTGGATATAATGTTTCAGATGGATACAGCCCAGTTCTCTGTAAACGAACATATTTTAACTGACCTGTTCTATCCACATGTCCAAAGCATCCGTTAAGCTCACAAATAGCTTTTAATACATCTAAACCATATAATTGATAGGAAGAAATTGTTTTTTCTATTTGCAATGAATCAAATATTAAATCTGTTTTTTCTTGTATTATCCCTATATAATCACAAAAAGAATCTCGAAAACTTTTTAGCGATATGGGAAAAACTAGATCATTATACCAAGTCGTTACATCCACATTGAACCAACTCATCCGGTCATAGGCGGTTAACTGTCTATTGCGTCTATCAGAC
>CATZVV010000290.1 GCA_958425285.1 uncultured Lachnoclostridium sp.
TCAATTTCATCTGCTGTCAAGCACTGGTTTAATGGGCGTATAATCGGAATACCGCCACCTACACTTGCTTCAAACAGAAAATTAATATTTTTTTCTCTTGCAATGCCCAGAAGTTCAGCACCATAAGAAGCGACCAATTCCTTATTGGATGTACAAACCGTCTTCCCTGCCTGCAGGCAGCTTTTCACAAAGTCATATGCCGGCTTTGTTCCGCCCATCGTCTCAACTACAATGCTGATTTCCTCGTCATTCAAAATCACATCAAAATCATGAACGACCTTTTCCTGAATGGGATCTCCAGGAAAATCTCTCAAATCAAGAACATATTTCACTTCAATTTCCTCACCGGCACGCTTTTCAATACTCGCCGCATTTGTATGATGTACTTCAACGACTCCGGAACCAACAGTTCCATAACCTAAGACTGCAATCTTTATCATTTCTGTAACATCCTTTCAAATAGTTTACTATATCAAAGGGGCCTTGCCCTGCTCTTTCCCAAATTCCATTACTTCGCTGCATTCGCTCTTATCAAATAGCTGATTTACATCTATTACAACAATCAGATCTTCCTTATTGCGAATCACACAGTCTACATACAAAGTGTTTTTGCTTCTCACGATTAACGGACATGGCTGAATATCCTTCCCCTGCACTGTAGAAATTTCCACAACTGAGTCTACAGCACATACAACCTTTCCAGCATTTGAATTCAAAACAAGCTGTTTTGTATCCAGTGTTATTTCAGTTGCTGCCATGGAAAATTTCATCTTTAAATCCAATACCGGATATACTTCATCACGAATGCGTATAATACCTTCAATAAAATCCGGTGCATTTGCTACTGCCGTAACAGGTGTATAGTTTTCTATTCCCTGTAAATCACTAACCGGTACACCGTATTTTTGCCCGCTAATTTGAAATATAAGTACCTCTTTTTCCATAACTTCCCCCATTTCTGCGAACTTGTAGTCCGCTGTCCTTTTCGCAAAGTTACCGACTGCTGTGAATCCATTTTAAATAAGCATTAATAAATGGATCCAAATACCCATCTAAAACGGCCGATACATTTCCCACTTCTTCGTTTGTCCGGTGATCCTTAACCATAGTATATGGCTGCATCACATAAGAACGGATTTGGTTGCCCCAGCCAATCTCCTTTACCTCCCCACGGATATTCGATTCTTTATCCAGATTCTCCTGCTGTTTCAGAACAAATAATTTTGATTTAAGCATTTGCATTGCTTTATCCTTGTTCATATGCTGGGAACGCTCATTCTGGCATTGTACTACAATTCCCGTAGGAAAATGGGTAATACGAATTGCCGATGAAGTCTTATTGATATGCTGCCCGCCGGCACCACTTGAACGATACGTATCAATACGAATATCGTCATCAGAAATCTCAATTTGAACATCATCCTCAATATCTGGCATCACATCACAGGACACAAAGGATGTCTGCCGCTTTCCGGCTGCATTAAACGGTGAAATTCGAACAAGCCGGTGAACTCCATGTTCACTCTTAAGATACCCATAAGCATTTTCACCCTTTATCTCAAGAGTTACCGATTTAAGCCCTGCTTCATCTCCATCCAAGAAATCCAGCACCGTAACAGAAAAGTCTTTTTTCTCAGCATAACGCTGATACATGCGACAAAGCATACTTGCCCAGTCACAGCTTTCCGTACCTCCGGCACCTGCATGCAAGGTCAATATTGCATTCCCTCTGTCATACTCTCCGGATAACAATGTAGTAATACGAAGATTCTCCAACTCTTCGCAAAAAAAATCTAATTCATCCTGTATTTCTGCTACCAGACTTTCATCATTTTCTTCATAAGCCATCTCAATCAATGTATACATATCTTCCCATGCTGTCTTCAACCTATCCGCACGTTCTACAATATCTTTGAGATTCTTTACTTCCTTCATCTGAGCACTCGCCTTATCCGCATCATCCCAGAATCCGGGTTCTTCCATATTTCGCTCTAACTCCTCAATCCGCAGTTTTTTTTCTGCTAAGTTAAAGTGAATCCCTTACTTCCTCTAATGGTCTTTCATAGTTATTCAAAACTGTTTTGAAATTATCTAATTCAACCACTTAATCACTTCCATTCTATATATTTTTTATTGGGCATGGCACTGCCCCTGGGCTGTTCCTTACCTGCCACAGCAATGTTTATATTTCTTACCACTTCCGCAAGGACACGGATCATTTCGACTCACTTTTTCTTCTTTACGCCGATAGGTGGAATTTACGCTTTCATCCTTATTTGTTCCGGTTTCTTTGGCAACCTGCTCTCTTTCTACCTTCTGCTCAATGCGCACGTGCATCAAAGCTGCAACTGTTTCCTCCTGAATAGACTCTGTCATTTCATTAAACATGTCAAATCCCTGAAACTTGTATTCTACAACCGGATCCCTCTGACCATACGCCTGTAAACCAATTCCTTCACGTAATTGATCCATATCATCAATATGCTCCATCCAACGGCTATCAATCACTTTCAACAGAATGACCCGTTCGATTTCACGGATGGTTTCCTCCTCAGGGAATTCAGTTTCCTTAGTTTCATAAATACTCTTTGCCTCTTCTTTCAACATTTCAATTAAAGAAGCCTTTGTCATTTTCTTTTCCTGACATTTTTCCACTGTCAGCTTTTCAACTGGAATTTTAGGAATTAATTGCATATTTAATTCATCCAAATCCCAGTCTTCCAGAATCTGATCATCACCAATAATGCGGTTGACATATTTGTCCACCGTATCCATTATCATATTCATAATCGTATCACGCATACTTTCGCCATCCAGCACCTTACGGCGTTCTGCATAAATAATCTCACGTTGTTCATTATTTACCTGATCATATTCCAGCAGATTTTTACGGATACCATAGTTGTTGCTTTCAATCTTCTTCTGAGCCTTTTCGATAGCACTGCTAAGCATCTTGTGCTG
>CATZVV010000291.1 GCA_958425285.1 uncultured Lachnoclostridium sp.
GAATAAGAGGGAAGTCGTTCAGTATTTGGGGAATTATTGTGCAGATTTATATTTTCTTACATGGAAAAAAACGTATCTTCGTTATCGGGAATTCTTTCAGGACATGAGTGTGATTAAAAAGAAATATATACATAGTATTGTAAAAAGGGATAAATTATTGTCATATATTAAACCATATAAGGAAAACAAGCGAGTAGCAGTTATTTGCTATTGTCTTTGTATGAAATATGAATGGTCTGCTCCTAATCGATTAACTGTTGGTATATGTGAGCATTTGGCAGAAAGAGGCTACGAGGTTGATTTATATGTGGAGGATTCCCTGATACGAGACACAAGTATAAAAACAACTAGGATGACTACAGAAAACTATAAACTGTCTAAATACAATCGTAAATACAATCGGCAAAAGATAAGTGATAAAGTAAGAATATACTATTTGTCAAGTGATAACAGAAAAAAAAGTATTCCCAGATTAGCTGAGAAAATTGCAAAAAGAAACCCGAATGTAATTTATAATATGAGTGATACGACATCGCTTTTGGCATATGCATTTGAGGGGATTATTCCTGTTATGCAATTATATTTAAGTGGATGTGTATCAGCAGTTCCGGCAGATGGGCACATGAGTGGACAGCCGATAGAAGTTGCTCAAGAAGAATGTATGAAATATGGTATTCAACAAAAAAAATATTTTCAGGCTCCCATGGCAGCTATCTTTCCACCAGAAGGTGAAAAAATGGGAAGAAATTATTATGGTATTCAACAGTCCGATTTTGTTATGTTATCAATTGGACATGATTTTGATAGTATATTAACGAGGCAATTTGTTGATACGATGTGCAGACTACTAAAGCAAAATTCAGATATAAAATGGCTTATTGTGGGACCAAAAACAAATAGTTATTTGATGGAGGCATATTCAGATTTAGTACAAAGCAAGAGGATTCTTTGGAGAACAAAGGAAGTGAATATGACGAGCATATTCGATGTATCAGATGTATATATTAATCCACAACGTATGGGTGGCGGATATGGAATTGCACAGTCAATGACAGAAGGTGTCCCTGTATTGATGAATACATACAAATCAGATGGGCAGGCATGGCTAGGTATTGAAAAAACAATTCCAGGTGGACTGGAAGAATTATATGAAGAAATAGTACATTGCCATGAGGATAGAAATTACCTGCAAAAACTGGCAGATATTCAAAAAGAACGAAGTAAAAGTTTTAGTTTTTCACATTTGATTGATGAAATAATTTGTAATACAAATTACGTTGTAGACGAGTTTTATAAAGAAAACGGCATGAGGTGATATCGATGTTATTGAGAACCGCGAATATGCGAAAATTGGCATTAAAAATGGGCAAAAGCGCGAAGAACAAAGGTGCCCATTTTGGTAGCAGCATGGGGGCAATGGAAATATTTGCATGTCTATATGGCAGTGTTTTGAGGAAGGAGCCGGGAAAAACGGGCTTAGGACAAGATGTTTTGATTGTTGGAAAAGGACATTGTGTACTGGCTTATTATGCTGCTTTGGCAGAATTTGGTTTTATATCAAAAGATGAGTTGGAATTATATGATGTAGACGGTGGTCCTTTGCCAGGACATCCAATCGCTAATGATGCTTATGGAATTGATTTTTCTAGTGGCAGTCTGGGAATGGCATTGTCACAAGGTGTAGGTGTTGCTCTTTCCAGAAAAAAGAAGGGAGATACTTCACACATTTTTATATTGCTTGGCGACGGAGAATGTGATGAAGGTGCAATTTGGGAGGCGGCAATGTCTGCTGCACATTATCAATTAGACAACTTAACTGTGATTATAGATCGAAATCATCTTCAATACGATGGAGATACGGAGAATGTTATGTCTCTGGGAAATATCAGAAAAAAGTGGGAAAGCTTTGGATTTCAGGTTTATGAGGCAGATGGAAATGATATAGAACAGCTGTTGCCTGTGTTGCTTCAGTGTCGTGAAAATAAAGAGAGTCGCCCCAACTGTGTATTAGCAAATACAATAAAGGGAAAGGGTATTTCATTTATGGAGAACAAGAGGGAGTGGCATCACAGGGTGATTACGGAAGAAGAATATAAACAGGCAATGGAAGAAGTGGAGGAACTCTATGGAATATAATCGTAGAAATAGCCGGCTTCTATCTCTTGCAGGATCTAGAGGGGCATATGCGAAGGCTCTTGAGGAAATCGTAAAGAATGATAAAAACGTTATGGTAATGACGGCTGATTTAGGTCAATTAACCGGAATTTCATGTATAGCAGACAAGTATCCGCAGCAGTATGTTAATATTGGAATTGCAGAACAAAATATGATTGGAGTAGCGGCCGGAATGGCAAAAGATGGTTGGAATGTATACGCAACTACCTATGCCAACTTTTTAACTATGAGGGCATACGAACAAATCCGTATCAACTTAGGTTATATGCAGCTGCCCGTAAAATTAGTTGGAAGCAGTGGTGGGCTTGGTATGGAAATTTTGGGAAACACCCATTATGCAATTGAGGATATGGCATTGATGCGTGCGATACCGGGAATGACAGTAATATCTCCTGCCGATGGCTGGGAGATTATTAAGGCGATGGAAGTCATGCGTGATTATAATAGGCCCGTATATCTTCGATTGTCAGGCGAAATGAATTACCCGATTATCTATAAGGAGGATTATGAGTTTCGTATAGGCCATACTGTAGAAATGCGAGATGGCGAGGATATTACTCTTTTTTCTACAGGAACAATGGTATTTCAAGCATTAAGGGCTGCTGACATTTTAGAAAAAGAAGGTATCCGTTCTAAAATAGTAAATGTCCATACAATCAAGCCATTAGAACCCGGGGAATTATATGAAGCAGTAAAAGGGAAAAAACTTTTTGCAACGATTGAAGAACATTCAGTTGTAGGAGGATTAGGAAGCGCAGTTCTCGAGGCATTAGCTCCATATACTAC
>CATZVV010000292.1 GCA_958425285.1 uncultured Lachnoclostridium sp.
TTAAATCCTTCAACAATACATCAATATGTTCCCGAAGCATTACCGATTCGATGTTGGCTTCCGGAGTAACCGTATTGTTATCTGCCACAAAATCTCCCAGATTGGAGTCATCTTCCTCACCGATAGGCGTTTCAAGAGAAGCCGGCTCTCTTGCAATCTGCATAATTTCGAGAACTTTATCCTCTGTCATATCCAAAGCATCCGCCAACTCTTTTGTAGATGGCTCATATCCCAACTCCAAGGTAAGTTTTCGCTGCATCTTGGACATTCTGTTAATCGTCTCAACCATATGAACAGGTACCCGGATTGTTCTGGCATGATCTGCCAACGCTCTGGTAACCGACTGTCGAATCCACCATGTTGCATATGTACTTAACTTATAACCTTTTGTGTAATCAAATTTTTCTACGCCTTTTATCAGCCCCAGATTTCCTTCCTGAACCAAATCCAGAAAACTCATGCCGCGTCCTGTGTATCTCTTTGCGATACTGACAACAAGACGCAAATTGGCCTCTATTAATTTTTCTTTTGCAATCGGATCTCCCTCTGTCTTGCGTTTTGCAAGTTCCAGTTCTTCCTCTGCCGTCAACAAAGCTACTGTACCGATTTCTTTCAAGTACATGCGCACCGGATCTTCTGTTCCCACACCCTCGAGCAAATCTACGGCATCTAACTCTACCGCTTCCTCATCACCGTTATCAAAATTCTCGTCTGCGGGATCCAATAAGTCCTCCTCGTCTGCTGCCACGGAAGCTATATCTTCATCAGTAGGTTCTGCCACATCCGTGATTAAATCCACTTTAATCTCGACCATCTCTTCACCATCTTCATCAAATACCGCTTCAACAGCAGAATCTGCACTATCAGAATCTGCATCTTCGTCAGAAAATACTACAGCAATGTTTTGTTCCTGAATTTTTTGAAATAATGAAGTCTCCTGCTTCGCAGTCAAAGTGTCCTCTGCAAAAAATTCCTTAATTTCATCTGTAGTCAACTGACCGTCTTTGTTCTGACCCATTCCAACTAATTCTTCAATTTTTTGATTAAAATCTTGTTGTTTCAATACAGTATCCTTTCTAAAATCGAAACATAAGTTTCATTTTAAGTATCTGTCGGTCCAACATATATTATACACAAAAAATAGCCGGTGTAAACCGACTATTTTAAAAAAAAGTGCTTTTTTGTTGAAAATCACCATATAATATCACATTATACATTTTTTTTAAACGATTGCTTATGCTAATATCCCTTTGGATTTACATGTACCGTACAATGTTTGACGTCCGGAAATTGCTTTTCAATGCTGTCATGAACTGCCTCTGCAATCTCGTGGGACTCCCTCAAAAGCAACTCTCCATCGGCGCTGATTTCAATATCTACATATATTTTTGTACCAAACATCCGCGTTTTAATCATATCCAGTCCCTCTACACCGTCAATGGATAAAACCAACACTTTCATTTCATCTACGATTGTATCGTCACATGCTTTATCCACCATCTTATTCACTGCCTCTTTTACCACATCGCAGGCCACCTTAATAATAATCAGTCCGATTACTCCTGCCATAATCGGATCTAAAATCTTCACCCCAAGCATAGCGCCTGCTACACCAATCAGACTGCCTACTGATGACAATGCGTCCGATCTGTGATGCCATGCATCTGCCCGTAACGCATCCGAATTGATTTTGTCTGCCGACAGTTTGGTATACCAATACATCCACTCTTTTGTCACTATGGAAATAACTGCCGCAATTAAGGCAATCATTCCCGGTGTACTGATATTTTCACCGGTGTAAATTTTTCTAATCCCTTCATATATAAGAAGGACTCCTGTCACAAACAAAATAGCACCAAGGGCAAGAGAGGCTAAACACTCCATCCGGTCATGACCATACTGATGTTCCTGATCTTCCTCTCTCTTGGACACCCGCACTCCGATAATCACAATTACGGAACTGAAAACATCGGACAGTGAGTGTATGGAGTCCGAAATCATAACCATTGACTTTCCTATAATTCCCGCCAATAATTTCAACAGACTTAATATAACATTTACTATAATCGTCACCATGGACACCTTTACCGCTGTTTTTACGACTGTCTTATCATCCATAATAATCTCCTCCGGCTTCTCCTAAAGAACAGAGCGTTTTCCAACAAACTCTTTCAATGCGCAGACTCACAAGAATAAGCGTCTCTGCTTCTTACGGAGCTGACTTTCCCTTATTATTATACATATGTATCTTCCAAATTACTGTTCCAAATCATCCGGTGACACAATCGGTGACCAGCCGTCATCTTCCCCCGGATATGCTTCTGTTGCCTGATTCTCTGCACTGCCACCCTTATTTTTCTTCTTTTTACTCTTCTTTGTAGTCTCTTCTATAATGTCAATGTTATCAAAATAATTTGTCTCGGAAACTTTCGTCTCTTCTGTCTGAGGCGGTACTGTCGGGTATTCTTCATCCCCTGTATCGTTATTTGTCTCTTTTTCTTTTGAAACACTTTCCTTCATTGTTTCTGCTGTTGTCGTCATACTAGTTTGTGATTCTTTTGACATATTATTTTCATTTCCATTATGAACTTTAATCTGCGCAATCACCACCACCGCCATCACTATGATAAGTATTACTGCCACACTTATGATTACTCTTTTCTTATCCATTTTGTATCCCTCTTTCTATTTCCTCTATCACTGCCGCCAACGCATGTTCCCGATTGGAAACTGTCTGCCTGTCAGCAATTTTTTTTACACTGTCTATCGCATTGGACACGGCATAACCTATATCTGCGCATTCTAATAAGGTTATATCATTCTCGAAGTCTCCGATACCTATCGTGGTATGAATCTCCTCGTCCAGATGATTCTTCAAATACTTTACCGCCACGCCCTTACCGCTGTCCGCACGCTGCATTTCCAGACCTTCCGACCAACTGGTATCAAACCGGAATC
>CATZVV010000293.1 GCA_958425285.1 uncultured Lachnoclostridium sp.
CAACGGTGCGTCAGGCGGCGAAGAAATTCGGGATTAGTAAGAGCACTGTACATATGGAAGTAACAATATAGAACGGTTCGTTTGGGTAATAGAATAAGAAAAACCAAGGAGGAACGAACCATGAAGGATTTGAAAACAAGAATTACGGAGAATGGCATTGATTATGTACTTGTCGGGGATTATTATATCCCAGACTTGAAGCTGCCGGAGGAAAAGCGATCTATCGGTAAGTGGGGACGAATGCACAGGGAGTATCTGAAAAAGCAGTGCTACGGTAGATATTCCAGTTTACTGCTGACCGGAAAACTTTGGAGCTATCTGGAGGATTTGGACGAACAAGCGGAGGAACGGTTTACGTGTATTGTTGATCAGATGAAAGCGGCTGAGGGAGTGACGGAGGAATTGAAGCGGAAAGATGCTATGCTTTGGGTACAACGGTGTAATAATATTAGAAACAGAGCAGAAGAAATTGTACTGAACGAAATGGTTTATATTTAGTATGGAGCAGTCAGCCGAAAGGCTGGCTGTTTTTCTTTTCCTAGCGACAGAAAATGATTGACAATGTTATAAGACTGTGGTAGTCTGAAAACAAGAACAGACTACTGTAGTCTTATAGGAGGCGAAACAAGTGACAGAGGAAAATATCAAACTTTTTGATTCGGAATTAAAGGTAATGGATGTTCTGTGGAAGGATGGTGACGTGCCAGCGAAATATGTTGCAGATACTTTAAACAGAGAAGTCGGCTGGAATAAAAACACAACGTATACATTGATTAAGCGGTGTATCAATAAAGGCGCGATTGAACGAACGGAACCGGGATTTATGTGCCATGCGCTTATAGCAAAAGAACAGGTACAGGATCTGGAAACAGATGAACTTATTGATAAGATATATGATGGATCTGTTGACAAGTTGTTTGCGGCACTTCTTGGCAGAAAAAAACTTTCTATGGAGCAGATTAAGAACCTGAAGCAGATCGTCAGTGAATTGGAATGAGGTGATGTATATGAGCCTGCTGCAAATGAGTTTTCTGGGAACGGTTATTATTTTACTTATTGTGGTATTAAGGGCTGTGCTTATCAACAGATTACCGAAGAAAACATTTTTGATTTTATGGTGGATTGCATTAATACGGTTATTAGTTCCATTTTCCATAAAATCAGTCACAAGTATTTATTCTCTGTTGCAGAGTATTTATTCTGATATAAACCCAGTGAGAACGGCGCAAACGACAACATTTTTACCCATTCATGGGAATATGCCTGAGATAGCAAATGGATTATCAGAGGCTATGGTACAGAGAACAGAATCCATTTCGATTTTGAGTGTAATATGGCTGGCAGGTCTGTTACTTTGTTTTGGATTTTTTGCGGTTTCCTATATAAAATGTTATCGGGAATTTCGATTTTCGCTGCCTGTTGAAAATGATATTTTGGAAGCATGGAAGGAAAAACATCCACTAAAAAGGAGTCTATCCATCCGGCAGACAGAAACCATAGCTGCACCACTTTCTTATGGTGTGATTCGCCCAGTTATTTTAATGCCGAAAAATACAGAATGGAAAAATATTTATCAGCTTCGTTATGTGTTGGAACATGAATATGTGCATATCAGACGGCTTGATATGCTTACAAAGCTGATAATGATTGCTGCAGTATGCATTCATTGGTTTAATCCTCTTGTGTGGGTAATGTATATTCTTTTTAACAGAGATTTGGAATTATCCTGTGACGAAACCGTAGTCCGTAGATTTGGAATGGATATAAAGTCGGTATATGCAACTGCTTTAATATCTATGGAAGAAAAAAAGAGCGGACTGACACCATTATGTAACAGTTTCAGTAAAAATGCGATTGAAGAGAGGATAAGAGCAATTATGAAGATAAAGAAGACATCTAAGTTTGCAGTAATTATAAGTGCAGTATTGGTAATTTGCGTGACAGGTGGATTTGCAACTTCCGCATCATCCTTGGAGAAAAAGACAGAGACAGCGCAAGAAAACGGTGAAACAACAGTTGCTTTAAACGAAGTGAATATCCGGGAAGATGAATCACTTTCAAGTTCGGATGTGGAATGGTGGACAGCAGAAGAGTATGCGAAATGGCTGGACGAGGAAAAAGAAGTTCTGCAGTCTATGATTGGTGAAAAAGCTTATACAGGCGGCGACGGATGGTTTGTATGGACACAGGAAAAGGTAGATGAGACGATTGCACTTTATGAGGATAATCTTCAAAAAATAAAAGATGGGATGAAGTTGTCGAAATCATCTGATGATGCAGTGGGAATTACAATGGCATATTCTCCGGAAAATATAGAATATGCGAAGCAGGAAGCAGAAACGGTCACCGAAAATAAAGACAGTAATGAAAATGTATTCAGCGAAGAACAGCTTTCTGAATATGCAAAAGCGGGAATAACTTACCAGAAAGAAACAGGATTTCTGATGTATGATGGAAAGACCATTGGATATTTCCGGGATGAGTTTAAGCCGGGTACTTATACAATAAGTTCCAAACGTGGAGGTACGCTTCGAGTTGAAGTGCAAAGGGAAAACTATGGCACCATCACAGACGTAAAGGCAGAACCGTTATCAGATGATTTTTGGTCAGAACCGGCAGTATTGGTTGAAAGTTCCGGCGGAGAAGCTGTAACTGCAGATGAAATGAAAGGATCTGTTTTTGAAGAAGGAGGAAGTGAGAACATAGCGGCTGATGACATGGGCGAATATAGCAGTGAAGAGGGAAAAGGTCTTAATATTGCTGTTCCACAGGAGTATGCTGATTATGGAGTATCTTGTGATGCTCAAGGAAACTGGGTTTATAATGGTAAGATTATAGCAGATTTATATGATGAGGGAATGTGAAACTTTTATAACAGCAACTGAACTATGTACATTTAAGTAACGAGAGACAATAGTGGAAAGATCAGCA
>CATZVV010000294.1 GCA_958425285.1 uncultured Lachnoclostridium sp.
GGCTCAACCAAGCCGTTTGTTGGACTTTTTTCACAATTTTACTGTCAAAAACAGGATTTTAGTACTTATATTATATCTTATCTGATATTATAAGTAAAGTATAAAAGCTACTAGCTACACTCTTCATTCACACAATAATTCAGGCGCAATTTGGTGTTATAACCAGATTGCGCCTGAAGAAATTATTTTAGCTTGACAAATAAAGCTTATGGTTCTGCTGTTGCCGGTGTTTCCGTTGCTGGGGTAGGGTCATCGTCTCCTACAAGCTCAACACGTCCAAAGCAACTTGGATTCTCATATGCTCTATTTTCTGTGTCATAAGCAGTAAGAGTACCTGCTCTGTCAGCGGTTGCCACTCCTGGTACCTCTTCACCAGTCTCCTCATCTGTTGTAGGTTCTCCCGGTACAGTGAAGCAGTCATTAATCTGAAGATCCATACCCATGATATCCCCTGTTTTATGCTGGCTTACAAATTTAATAATATATTCAACCTGATATCCTACAGATTTACCTTCTGAATCTTTTTTAATGTTTGTTGCATGTGCAACCACTTCATAAGGGCCTGTTCCCGCATCGTTTGCTGAGAATGCATTATTAATGGCATCTACACGAAGCTGAACTTCGTCCCCACTGCCATATGAAGTTGGTCTGCTGTAATCCTCATCCAGGAAGAATTCAGTAGAGTCTGTGTCAAAGTGACTTTCACTTGCCGGAGCAATATCCGGATCATTAATATCGAACAATACATATAAATACTCTTTATCCCAGAGAATATATCCCTGTGCAGAATCTCTGTTGTTTGCCTCAAGTGTTACCTTCTCAGCATTTCCTTTGTAATCTGGAATATTCGCATTTGTAAATACAATGGAAGGACTGCTCGCTTCTGCATAAACATCAGTCCAGAAGCTTGTATCAACAAATGTCATCGTCTTTGATTTAATTATTGTTGATTCAGGATCTTCATATTCATCACTGATTGCTGCTGCCGCAAGAATTGCTGCACCATTTCCTGTATACAATGCAGAAGTTGCCTGTGCCATCGGTGCAAGAAGCGTCACTTTACCAAACAGTGAAGTATCCTTTCCAACCTGAATACCCTCATCTTTTAATTCCCATGCACCACCGGAAACAGTAGGAGGTGCCATCTTATATACGGAATCAAAGTAGTTAATTGTTGCTGCTGTTCCATCATTAATCTGTACTTCATAAGAAACACTTCCACTAGAAACAGAAATTGCATCTTTTAAATTGATTTTAGCTTCTACTTCATAACCTTCGGATGTAGATGTAGCTTTGGCTTCCCATGTGTATGCACTGCCGTTGCTTACTGCTACTGCAGCACCACTCACTGGAACAGAAATATTAATTGCATTCGTATTTGCTGCATAATCACCAGTTGCTGCAGCATCCTGATCAAAATAAATATTTACAGAGTCAGAAGTTCCTACATTTTCTTTCGTCACTTTAGTAAGAATATAGAATGCATCTTTTTCCCACATAAGCCTTGTTGTAGCTGCTTTTACTGTTGTTGTTCCGCGCACACTGTTTACATTAGCAAGGAGATCCTGATCCATAGAATCTTTCCATGCCTCTCCTTTTGTAGACTGACCATCTACAGTAATTGCACCTCCAGTAGCAATTTCATATGCTGAAAGTGCTCCATTTTTTGGTGCATTTGTTGGTGTTGGTGATGGTCTTGGCGTCTTACTTGCTGCTGGTGTTGGCGATGTTACTGCTGCAGTTGCTGACGGTACCGCACTGACCTGTGTAGTTGCTGTTGGCGAAGCTGCCGGTGCTTTGGATGTCTGTGTCGGTGCTTTGGATGCCTGTGCCGGTGCTTTGGATGTCTGTACATTACTAGCTTTCTTAACGGTCACATTACAAACAAGCTTTTTCTTTTTGTTACCCAACTTATATGTAGCTGTAATTTTGGCTTTTCCTTTTTTTACACCTTTAATCTTAGCATAAGCTGAATTTCCTTTTGCTTTCTTCTTAGTAATCTTGGCTACCTTCTTCTTGCTTGTACTCCAAGTTACTTTTGCTTTCTTTGTTCCTTTCTTTACACTAATTTTAACTGTTTTTCCAACAGTTACAGAAGCCTTTGTCTTGCTTAATTTAACTTTGCTTAACTTAGACTTAGCTGCATCAGCTGAACCAGCTGGTGCGAGTGAGATAACCATAGCTGCTGCTATTACAACGGCTATGCCCTGTTTGAGTACTCTCCTCATTGCCTTTCCCCCTGTTCTTATAAAATATTGGTTTTAAATTTACTTACACCAGTGCAAGTATTTTAATACAACTACAGCATTATTATCCCATATTTTTTGTAATATCGCAATACCTTTTTCAATATTTGCAATATAATATTAAAATTTAAAATTTACATTTATGTACTACCTTTTCCAAATCAACTTCTACTAAAATAACATCTTCTCCAACCTGCTTTATATGACAGACATCGATAATATATTCGTTTTCTCTTCCCAAAATTCCCCACAAACGACACGGTCCGGCAATAATAATATGAGTAATCCGGCAACAACATAAATCCATTTCTACATCACATACCGGTCCAATTCTTTGACAATCACAAATATTGATTACTTCTTTTTTTCTCAGATCACATATTCTCATGGCAAAACTTTCCTTTTTTATTAACTTATGATTGGGAAGTATAAAAGTGAACAATTCCGTGAAAGATATTTTGTATCAGATGAAAACGGAGGCAAATCATGGCAGGATACAAAGTAGAAATCTGTGGAGTAAACACAAGCAAGCTCCCTCTTATATCAAACGAAGAAACCGATGCTCTCTGGAAAAAAATCAAACAAGGTGATAGAACTGCACGCGAAAAATACATTAAAGGGAACTTGAGATTAGTGTTAAGTATTATACAACGTTTTTCCGGAAGCAATGAAAATGTAGAC
>CATZVV010000295.1 GCA_958425285.1 uncultured Lachnoclostridium sp.
GGTATCTATCTGGGTGCTTGGCGGTCTGCAGATATTTGCGATCGGTATCATCGGTGAGTATATCGGTAAAACATATCTGGAAACAAAAAAAAGACCAAAGTATATTATTGAGTCGGTGATTTTAGATGACAAGGATATAAGCATAGACCGTAATTGGTAAAAAACGAACTTTGGCAATTCAAGAAATTTTGCTGGATTTTTTAGAAGAGAAAAAAGACATTAAGGGATTTATAAATATTATAGATATGAGTGCAGACAAAGAAAAGAGCAAGACAAATCAAAAAAAAATAGTATGGATATTTTGGGCGTTCATGGCAATCGCTATTTTTGTGATTTTAAATCAGATGGGTTATTCCGACGGCGATGACACCTATTTTTACCATTATTCTACCACCATGGGATTTTTCGAGTACTTATCCTGGCGCTATCAGACATGGGTAGGGCGGATGGCCGCGGAAGCAATTGTATATATCACATTTAATCTCGGACTTGGATTCTGGAGAGCCGCAGATGCGGTTATGATGGTGCTGCTTCCAATCGGAATTTTAAGATTGGGATGCAAGGCGGCTGGCTATACGGGATATATTGCGTTACTGAATGAGTATCAGGAGCGTGTGGATGTTGGCACAGAGCAACACAATTCAGGAGAATTAAACGTGTGGCGCAATATCTGGAAAAGCATCCGGTATCCGGTTTTACTTGCGAGTGGATATCTGTTGATGAGTGTCATGACATTGGGATATTCTGCGGTCTGGGTGAATGGTTCCATATTTTATACCTGGACATTCACAGCAGGAGTTTGGGCGATGATGCCTCTTGCGGATCTTGTGTTTGATACAGGGGCGTTTTCGAACAGGCAATTGATCTATGCTATTCCATGCAGTGTCATTGCAGCGATGTCGATTGAGCAGATGGGAGCAGTTTTAATCGCATTTGAAGGACTGTCAATTTTAAGTCTTTTGATACAGAAAAAAAGAATACCGGCGGTGATATGGATTCAGACAGCCATTACATTTGTTGCATTTGTAATTCTTTTTATGGCACCTGGAAATGAGATGCGTGTAGCATCAGAAATTACAACCTGGATGCCTGGGTACAAAGAGTTGTCTGTAGGAAATCATTTATTTATGACCATTCAGTGGATGTTATCTTCCTTTGCAAATGAGGGAAAGGCATTTTTTATTGCAATCTGGGCAGCAGGGTTCCTTTTACTAGTAAAGTCAAAAAAAGCAAAAGTTTATCAGTCTTTAGCAGTCGTTTTTAGTGTGGTGGCACTTCTTCCTTATGCTGGCATTTCATTTTTTTCGGAGATGGGCATTGGATATATTGATATCGAGCAGTGCCTCACTGAACTGCCGACATGGCAGACGATGACCACACAGAATCGGATTGCCTTTTTCTGGTGGATAGCAGCAGTTCTTTTTACTCTGGTTTTATTGTGGAAAGTGACAGGACATTCTGTTTTTATCAGCATGGTTTTTCTTGGGGGAATTGCCAGTGAGGCAGTGTTATATTTTTCACCAACGATTTATGCATCGGGTGCCCGTGTTTATTATCTGACGGATCTCATGTATTTATTTATTATTTTGTGGATTGTAATGCACATGGATAGTGAGAAAAAGAAAAATTTATTTATTGCAGGAGTTGTAGTTCTTGGTGTTGCAAATTTCCTGTCACAGTATTCCATCATGTTATTAAAACTGTAACATTCATTTACAAATGAAAAATTTGAACTTCCTGTTTCTCTGGTTTAGGAAAATTTGAGAGATGGGAAGTTTTTATTTTCAAAAAACATTTTTTCTTGATATTTTTATCACAATTCGAACACAATTTGACGCTAGACTAAGGTCATAAAGATAAAGGCAGCAGATAATAAGAAGCTGCACAGAAAGGGGCAAATTGTTATGGATAACAATTATTACAACAATAGTAACAATAACAACACTAACAGCAATAGCAACTATAATAACAATAATAGCAATAATAGCAATAATAATAGCAGTAATCAGTATTCTGATTCTTTCTACTCATATAATAATCAGCAGAATCATGGAAATCAGAACAATACACAGAACGACAGTACAGCATCCCAGGCAGGCGGATATGGCTCCACACAGAGTTCTATTTATGGAGGTCAGAACAACAGTCATGGCTCTGGTTATGGAACGACACAGAATAACAGCCAGAGTGCTAATTACGGAAGTGCCCAGAATTATAATCAGAGTGCCGGTTATGGAAGTACCTGGAATAACAGCCAGAGTTATGGCTATGGAAACCAGAACGGTAACTATGGAACATATGGCAGCAATCCAAAACCAGAGAAGAAAAAGAAAGAAAGAAAACCGGGTGGATTTGGAAAACAGCTTGCAAAATGTGCAGCGCTTGCACTTGTATTCGGACTGGTTGCAGGCGGTGTCATGACAGGCGTTAATTATGCATCCGGAAAAGTTCTTGGAACAACCAATGCAGGAAATGTACAGGCTTCCTTGACTACCGGAGATGATTCTACCGTACAGCCGACAGCAATCTCATCTTCCTATGTAGCAACAGATGTTTCAGATATCGTCGCTGAAGTAATGCCTTCTATCGTAGCAATTACAAATGTAAGCCAGACAGAGTATCAGAGTTTCTGGGGACAATCCAAGACTTATGAGAGCACAAGCTGTGGATCAGGTATTATTGTAAGTCAGGATAAGGAGTATCTTTATGTGGCAACCAATAATCATGTTGTCGAGGGAGCAAACAGCCTTACTGTAACTTTTGCAAATGATGATACGGTCAGTGCAGAGATTAAAGGTACAGATCCTTCTACAGATCTTGCCGTTGTAAAAGTTGCCCTGAGCAGTATTAAAGATGATACTATGAGTGCAATCAAGGTTGCAACACTTGGTTCTTCTGATACATTAAAAGTGGGTGAATCCTGTA
>CATZVV010000296.1 GCA_958425285.1 uncultured Lachnoclostridium sp.
CACTGATGGATATTACACTGGGAGTTGCCGCTTGTAGTGTTTCTGAAAGCAAGTGCAATCGTGGAACGTGTTCGCCTGTCAAAATAGTTGTTGATTAAAACATTTCAGGTTTACTGGGCTGATAAATCGAAATTGTGGAGGAGAAAATGGAGATTGAGTTTAAAAGGATAACAGATTTTCCTCGTGGAACACTTGCAACTCTTCTAAAAGACGGCTATTCTTTTGAACCGAAATTTGAACGTAATTGGCATGATCAATGGCAAGAGTTTGATGATTTTTTTTATGATAATCCCCATATTGCTGATTTTAGCGGCTTTATGACAGTCTTAGAAGGAAAACCTATCGGGTTTGTTTCCTGGAACCCGACCAACCTAGCTGAATCAACAGAAATCGGTCACAACTGTATTTTGACGAAATACAAAGGAAACGGTTATGGAAAACGACAGATGCGGGAGGCCGTCCAACGCATTATTGCGCAAGGGGCCCAAAGGATAGTCGTTTGGACGAATCAGGTTTGCGTTCCTGCGCAGCATACCTATGAAAGTGCAGGCTTTCAGTTCGTAAAAAAGAGTGAAGAACCTTTTTCTGAATATGCAGGGCAAAGAATACATTACAAAATTATAGTAAGGTCCAATTTAAGAGAATTGAACACTGCAAGAAATCGATTTACAAATAACAAGAGGGGTGATGGGGTATTTATAGATTGAAACAATAGGTTAGAAAAAAGTAGGAGGGAGTATAAAACAATGTCCGATATAGTGTGAGACTGAAGATGCAGGAGTATGAAGATAAATGAAATATGTGGTGAACCGCCTTTGTGGTGGTTCTTTAGTACCATAAAAGTGTAGTTGTTAGAGAGTAATTAACTCTGACATCTGCACTTATTTTATTTATAATAAGGGGAGTAATTGGTCTGACGAGGCGTTCTTTGGGTCATAGCATCCGTCAAAAAAACCGTTAACCAACCACTTATTATAAGCATTCGATTAAGCAGGTAGGGATTCGCTCCCGCGTAACCAACTAAACTGGATGGTAATAAGTGTGGCTGGAACAATTACGTATAACAGTTATGGGAGGTTCAAGATGATAAGTGTAGGGATTGATGTGTCGAAAGGGAAAAGCACTGTCTGTGTACTTAAGCCATACGGAGAAATAGTGTGCCGCCCTTTTGAGATGCAACATGTAGAAAAGGATTTGGAAGCCTTTCACAATCTGCTTCAGAAATTAGATGGAGAGATACGTATTGTGATGGAGGCTACGGGCATTTATCATTTGCCAATATTGATATTTTTTCATAATAAGGGATATTTCGTATCTGTTATCAATCCGTTTGCAATGAAGAAATATGCGAAGGACAACAGCATCCGAGGGGCAAAGACCGACAAACTTGATTCAATAATGATTGCGAACTATGGAATTGAAAAATGGTTCAAGCTGCAAAGATATGAAGGCGATGAAGAAATCTATGCGGAACTTAAGCTTCTGGGACGCAGATATCGGTACTATATGGAGCTTCATGTGAAAGCTTTGCAGGAGCTGACACATATCCTGGATTATGTAATGCCGGGTATCAAGAAGCTGTTTAGCAGTTGGAATGAAGCAAATGGCAAGGACAAGCTCAGCGACTTTGTGGAAAGATTCTGGCACTTTGACCTGATCACATCCATGAGCCTTGAAACATTCACAGATGAGTACCTTGTTTGGGCAAAAGAAAAGAAATACCACCGAAGCAGATCCAAGGCTGAAACAGTCTATGAATTAGCTTCAAGTGGCATTCCCACACTGCCTTCCAGTACCCCATCGACCAAAATGTTAGTACAGGAAGCCATATCAGTATTGAGAACTGTGGATAGTTCTCTGTCTCTTATTGTAACACGGATGCAGGTACTTGCGAAGTCCCTACCTGAATATTCAACCGTCAGGGAAATGGGCGGAGTAGGTGATGTCCTTGCAGTTAAACTAATAGCAGAGATTGGAGATGTGAGAAGGCTGCATAGTGCAAAAGCACTCATAGCATGGGCTGGAATTGACCCGCCACCGTATGAATCTGGACAGTTTATCGGATCAAAACGCAAGATAACGAAACGAGGCTCTTCAACGCTCAGGAAAATCGGATATGAGGTGATGAGGGTGCTTAAGAGCCATCCGGCTCCAAAAGATGATGCTGTGTACAACTATATCTTAAAAAAAGAAGGGGAAGGCAAAAGCAAGAAACATGCAAAAATTGCTGGATTAAATAAGTTTCTACGAATTTATTATGCAAGGGTAATCGCAGTGTATCAATAGAACATAAAACCTATGACTTTGTATAGGCTGGATATAAAGCCGGCCTTCTTATTGTACACAAAAATAGATTGACGAATAATTTTAAAAACCTGCTGAAAAGTACTTGACTTTTGTTAGCAGGTTTTTATGCCATGCTTTCCTTCAAAATCTGTACAATCTCATCATGGGTCAGTACCTTATAGCCGCCGTCCATCACAAATGTACCGTTCGCTATGCCCCCGATCATTTCCTCTGTGACTCCCAGTTCGCAGATACTCATTACAAGGCCCAGTTCCTTCATGTAGCTATCCATCTGTTTCAGGCCCTCCGCCGCAAGTTCCTCATCGGTTTTTCCGGCTGGGTCCACATCCCATACATTGACAGCATACCGTTTTAATTTAGCAAGGCCGTAAGGCATCAGGAATATGTAATAGGCCATGGAAACGGCAGACAGTGTCATTCCATGAGTGGCATCCGTGTAAGCTCCTACCGGCTGCCCAATCATATGCACTATACAGTCTGTTGTCTTTCCTTTGGACACCAGTGTATTTAATGCCCATGTAGCGGTCCACATGATATTGCTTCTGGCCCCATAGTCCAAAGGATTCTTAACTGCAATCCTGGAGCTGTGAATCATGGATTTTAACATC
>CATZVV010000297.1 GCA_958425285.1 uncultured Lachnoclostridium sp.
TTCCTCCTTGAATTTTATGCGGCATCCATGCCGCTTATTTTTTTCTTTACATTATGTATATCGGATTATTTTTACAAATCTTAATAGGTCTATATACATTTTTGGCTAAAAGTGGATTGGTCAAAAATTGACCAATCCACTTTTGACAAACAGTATACAATTAGCGAAGCAATGAAAGTACACCCTGTGTAGCCTGATTTGCTTGAGCCAGCATAGACTGTGCTGCCTGCTGCAAAATGCTGTCCTTGGAGTAACTTGTCATTTCTTCTGCCATATCTACGTCACGGATACGAGATTCAGCTGCCTGTAAGTTCTCTGCAGTATTGTCCGCATTACGGATGGAGTACTCAAGACGATTCTGAATAGCACCAAGATTAGAACGGTTTGTAGATAAAGAAGTAATATCTGCATCTACTTTAGCAATAGCAGCTGTTGCAGTTGCATAACTACCCATATCACCACTAACTGTCTGCATCGCAGTAGCTGTAATAGATACCTGAATGTTCTGTCCGTTGTTAGCACCAATCTGGAAGTTTTTGTTTGTGAATCCACCACTCAGAAGGTTCTGTGTATTGAACTCTGTCTGGCTTGTAATTCTTGCAAATTCTGCTTCCAACTGAACTAACTCAGTAGAGATAGCACCACGGTCTGCTGATACATTTGTATCGTTTGCTGCCTGAACTGCAAGTTCTCTTGCTCTCTGCAAGATAGCATGCTGCTCATTCATAGCACCTTCAGCTGTCTGAATTAAGGAGATACCATCCTGTGCATTATCAGAAGCTCTTTCAAGACCTCTAACCTGTCCTCTCATTTTCTCAGAAATGCTAAGTCCAGCTGCATCATCACCTGCACGGTTAATTCTGTAACCGCTGGAAAGCTTCTCTGTAGATTTTGAAAGATTTGTGTTTGTGATACCTAACTGTCTGTTTGTGTTGGCTGACGCCATGTTGTGTTGAATAATCATAATACATTCCTCCTTGAATTTTATGCGGCATCCATGCCGCTTATTTTTTTCTTTACATTATATATATCGGATTATTTTCGTGTAACCTAACCCTAAATAATATTTTTTTAAATTTTTTGCATTTTTTTATTATCCTATCGGAAGATTCGGATTTACCTCCAGTTTGTGGAAGATAAAAATATGTTGAAGTAATACTTTCCTATTTTTTTTTGTCAATAAATATAGATTCTAAATTGCCCTGCCTGCCTGACATATTCTTATAATAACTGGAAGCCATCTGAGAACTGACTTTTTTCTCCCGAATACTGCTTTTCTCCGCAGAAACATATAACTTGAATGCAGTACTATTCCTTTTTTCTAAAACTTGTATGGAGGCACTGCAATCCGTAATGTCTGTAATTAGTTTCTGCATTTTGAGAATTTCTGATTTACACTCATTTTTATAAATCACCAAATCCTGTTCCATGCGTCTGTAAATTGCATCGAAGCCTTCATCAATCTCATTTAACTCTTTGATTTCTTCGCTCTTTTGCCGCAATAACCCTTCAAATGCATCCCGATCCATTTCACTTGAACTCAAAAGCTCACTTTGTTTTTCAGTTTGCCCAAGAATCTGCCTTAACAAATCCCTTTTTCTTCCTAATGCATCTACTAACAAAGTAATATATGCACGTTTTTCTTCATTTATCATAACGGACACCTTTCATAAAATACAAGTTACTTTGCTTTTGCTTCTTTGTTCAGACGCATAACCTCTTTCCACGTATCTCTCATTTCACGGATATACTTTAGCGCATCTTCAATTGTTTCCTTATCCTTTTTTATATTTCCCTCGATTAGCTGGCGATAAATATAATCGTATACTCTTTCAAAATCTTCCCAAACCGGGTATTTATGATCTAATGTAACACGAAACTCCATAATAATCTTTTGTGCCTTCTTCAAGTTTTCATTTACACTCGGATAGTCCTTCTTCTCCAATGCAATCAAAGCCTTATTGCAAAATTTAATTGCCCCTTCATAAAGCATTAACGTCAACTCTGCCGGAGAAGCTGTCTGTATTGACAAATTCTGATATGCATTTGTTGCTGCCTGATTTAACATAGGTTTCCTCCCATTTTTACATTCCACACATTATCCAAACAATGAAGACAACTGATTCAACTGAGAATTCAGCTTAGCCATCGCAGTTTCCATAGCTGAGAACTGGTCATAATAAGAATCTTCCATATTTTCTAAGCGTTCTGTCCATTCATCAATCTGATCTTCGTAATCCTCGATGTCAGATTTCATCTTCTTATCATTGTAGAACGTCATGGCACTGCTTACTTTACTTGTTGCCATCTTTTTTTGCATAACATCCGTCAAGTTTGTAAAGACTTGCGTAAACACATTTGTTACTAATTCCGGATCCGATTCAATCGCAGCCATCAATTTATTTGTAGAAGACGCATACGTAGTATCATCTGCATCCCCATAAATATGTAACAATCCATTTTCCGTATATACAGATGATGTAGTTACTCCAAAACTGGAAAGAGAATATTTTTTTCCATCCACTTCTACAGAACTGGATAGAGCCATTCGCATAGAAGACATTAAACTTCCAAGCGTCGAATCATTTCTCAGAAGGGCATCCTTTATTTTAGTCTCCCATAATTCAATCTGAGACTCTGACATTGCTTCTTTTTCATCATCTGTCAGTGGTTCATATCCTTTCGCAGAGTCCGCATAATACAGCTTATTCATCTCTGTCAAGAGCTCATTATATTTAGTAACAAAAGTCTTAATTGTATCATAAATACCCTGATTGTCATTTGCCACTGTAAAGGTAACGGTTTCACCTACTTTTGTAGCATCTGTCAAGCTAATGGAGAGACCATTTACAGAAACTGTTGGACTCGTGCTGGTCAACTGAG
>CATZVV010000298.1 GCA_958425285.1 uncultured Lachnoclostridium sp.
CGGAATAAAACAAATCTCCTGACTATCCGGCTTATTTGCTACCTGAAGCCCAATTCTCTCCGCAATCTCACGAATCTCATCTTTCTCATATTCTCCAATTGGCATTAACGTATGAGATAATTGAAACTGCGTCAGATTGTATAAGGCATATGTCTGATCCTTTGCAGCTGTTTTTGACTTCTTTAATGCAAATCTTCCATTTTGCAGACGTACTACTTTTGCATAATGTCCAGTTGCAATATAATCTGCTCCAATCTCCATAGAACGTTGCAACAAAGACTCCCATTTCACATACCGGTTACAGGCAATGCATGGGTTCGGAGTCCTTCCTTGTACATACTCACTTTTAAAATAATCAATAACATTTTCCTGAAAAGTCTTCTTAAAGTTCATAACATAATACGGAATCTCGAGATGTTCGGCAACCCGCCTGGCATCCCATACAGCCGATACACCGCAACAGCCTCCATTTTCCTCTTGTACAAGAGTATCTTCATCTTGCCAAATCTGCATCGTTACACCGATTACACGATAACCCCGCTGCTTCAGGAGGTAAGCCGCAACAGAGGAGTCGACACCTCCGCTCATCCCAATTACAACTGTTTCTCTTTCCATGAATCAATATTCCTCTTCTTCTGTTTCTTCACCTTCATGAATATCTGATTTTGGCTTCTCAAGTCCCTCAATCTGAACTCCATTTTTTTCTGCATAATCCCACAAAGCTGCATGTATCGCTTCCTCTGCCAAAAGCGAGCAGTGTACTTTAACTGGCGGCAAACCATCCAACGCTTCCATAACGGCTCGATTTGTTACTTTTAAAGCCTCTTGTATTGTCTTACCTTTCACAAGTTCAGTTGCCATACTGCTTGTTGCAACAGCTGCACCACAGCCAAATGTTTTAAACTTAACATCCTGGATAATCCCATGATCATTAATATCCAAATACATTCTCATGATGTCACCACATTTTGCATTTCCAACAGTTCCAACACCACTTGCATTTTCAATTTCTCCTACATTTCTCGGATTGCTGAAATGATCCATTACTTTTTCACTATACATAATATAATCCTCCAATCTGCTCATCAGAGCAAATGTATCTTTCTATTTTTTCGCATTCTTGCGTACAAAATCCTCGTAAAGCGGGGACATACCTCGAAGTTTTTCTACAATTGCAGTAATCTTCTCTACAACATAATCCATTTCTTCTTTTGTTGTCTCATCGCTTAGGGTCAAACGAAGAGAACCATGTGCAATTTCATGTGGAAGTCCAATTGCCAACAATACATGGGATGGGTCCAAAGAGCCGGATGTACATGCTGAACCACTAGAGGCACATATTCCTTCCATATCAAGCATAATAAGAAGCGATTCACCCTCCACAAACTGGAAACTAAAATTCACATTATTCGGAAGACGTTTGTTTCGATCACCATTCAGCCTTGTATATGGCACTTCCTTTAGAACACGTTCAATTAGGTAATCTCTTAACTCACATTCCTTTTTCGTTCTCTCCGGCATCGAATGAATTGCTAATTCAACTGCTTTTCCATAACCTACAATTCCCGGTACATTCTCTGTTCCGGCACGACGTTTTCGTTCCTGGGCGCCCCCATGAATAAAGGAGCGCAGCTTTAGACCTTTTCGAATATATAAAAATCCAATTCCCTTCGGGCCATTTAGTTTATGACCGCTGGAACTCAACATGTCAATATTCATCTCCTGCACATCAATCGGAACCTGTCCAAAAGCCTGCACAGCATCTGTATGAAACAGAACCTGGTTTGCCCGGGCAATTTCCCCAATTTCTTTTATTGGCTGAATAGTACCAATTTCATTATTCGCAAACATAATTGAAATTAAAATCGTGTCGGATCGAATTGCCGATTTTAACTGTTCCAGCTTAATTCTTCCATTTTCATCAACATCAATATAGGTAATCTCAAATCCGCGTTTTTTCAAATACTCACATGTATGCAAAATAGCATGATGCTCAATTTTCGATGTAATAATATGTTTTCCCTTTGTCTCATAAGCCTCTGCTGTTGCAATCAAAGCCCAGTTGTCCGCTTCTGTTCCACCCGCTGTAAAATAAACATCCTGAACATCTGCGTTTAAAGCATCCGCAATAATTTGTCTGCTTTCATTTACCGCTTTCTTATTTCTAGCCGCAAAATCATACACACTGGATGGATTCCCATATTTTTCAGTAAAATAGGGCAGCATAGCATCAACTACTTCCGGCTTTGTCATTGTTGTCGCTGCATTATCTAAATAAATAATCTCTTTCATGTCAACTTCTTCCTCCATTCTTGTCACATATATTAGATTGTATATTCCATCGGGTTCCTTCTTGAACATCTGTCTCGCTCTCTTTTTGAATCCGCCTATTTTCTTCAATCAATTCAGAAAGCATGAGAGTATTCACTGTATCATTTATGCTATCACTTATACGCTTCCAAACATATTTTGTGACACATAACCCGGAACCACTGCAAGTTTCGCCTTCCCCAGTCAATTCAGAGCAATCTACCGGATTTAAATCCCCTTCCAATGCGCGCAAAACATCTCCTACAGATATTTGCTCTGCTGCTTTTGCAAGAATGTAACCGCCTTTTGCTCCCCGTATACTATTAATAATCCCTGCCTTCCTAAGTTTACCACTCAACTGCTCCAAATAACTAATTGATATATTTTGCCTAACAGCAATTTCACTTAATGCCACCGGCTCATCTGCTCCATTTGCCGCTATATCAATTACGGCACGAAGCCCATAACGTCCTTTCGTTGAAATTTTCAAATTCTCACCTCGTTTAATCCCGACCATTTTAATTCCGACAGAAATTGTCAAGATTGTATGTATATATTACCATATGGGTTTGA
>CATZVV010000299.1 GCA_958425285.1 uncultured Lachnoclostridium sp.
ACTGGTGATTTGCTCTGTCCGTATATCATTCATCAGTGGCCATTTCCTATCTTTATTCGTAAATTGATATTGAAACCCACATTTTTCCTGAACTCGTTTCGACTTCTCATTCCCTTCAAAATAGCCACACCACAACTTTTTCATCTCTAACAAGTCAAAAGCATATGCCATTAGACATCTTACGGCTTCTGGTATCAATCCCTGTCCCCAAAATGGAACGCCAATCCAGTAACCGATTTCTGCCTCGTTAGAAGCAATATTAATATTGCTCTTATTTCCAATCAGCAGACCAATGCTTCCAATCGCTTTATTTTCTTCCTTTAGACACACTGCATATGTTTCCGGCACAGCAAGAACATTTTCTATAATTTCTCTGCTATTTTCTACGCTTGTATGAACCGGCCAGCCTGCAATCGGCCCCACTTGCGGATCCCTTGCATATTGATAACAGCTTTCTGCATCTGAAAGCTCCCACGGTCGCAGGATAAGTCGTTCTGTTTCCAATCTCATGTTCTTCTCTCCTTTGATACTCCCATTGCTAAATACCAATTATTGTATGGAATTTCCTAACTGATAAGTAGCTTCTAGCCCTTTGTTATTTTTAATCTCTTCCTTGTCCCAAACACCGCTTACAAGTTTCTTAATCTTAGGTGTATATAATCTATCAATGGGAGACTTAAGTTGTGAATTGATTCCGTAAAAATAAACCGGAGATGCTACTACCAATATATCTGCCTCCATTAATTTATATAAAATGGCTTGCATATCATCTTTTTGAAAGTACTTATTATTTTTTCTTTCAAACCAGGAATTATCCGAATTGCCGCCCTTCCTTAGGCTGCCTTCTAAAATTAATATTTACTCATATAACCATCTCCAAATTTAAGCTTAACCCTTCTGATATTCCCGAAGTCCCGGCCACTTCTTATCTTTCTCAGACAAAATCAACTTCTGTCCCTCTCTCATTGGCCACTCAATTCCAATATCGGGGTCATTCCAAAGCAATCCGCCCTCATCTCCCGGATGATAAAAATCGGTACATTTATATGCAAATTCTGCCTCATCAGAAAGTACCATAAAGCCATGAGCAAAGCCTTCCGGAACATAAAATTGTTTTTTGTTTTCTGCAGATAGCGTGACACCAAACCATTTTCCGTATGTCTCTGATTCCTCACGCAAATCTACTGCCACATCAAAAACCTCTCCCCGCACCACACGCACCAATTTCCCCTGTGGAAACTCTTTCTGAAAATGCACTCCGCGGACAACTCCACGCACAGACATAGACTGGTTATCCTGAACAAATACCATATCCAATCCAGCCTCCTGAAAGTCCTTTTGATTATATGTCTCAACAAAATACCCCCGTTCATCTCCAAACACAGTCGGTTCAATTACACAAAGTCCCTCAATGCCAACGTGGATTACTTTAATTTTTCCCATTTCACATTCCTTCCTTTCATTTTCAAATAGCCACCTCAAAACCTTCGGTTTTTTCGGTGTTCGTTACACTCTCATAGTTTTCTCTGAATGTTTCTGGCTGTCTACAGCCAGCACATTCCTTCGAAAACTGCGCTCATGCTTATGCGTAACATTGTAGCATACTTTGTTGCAATGTTAAAGAAAATGTGATACACTTTACAAAGTTAAAGCAGGAAAGCAATATGGAAATGAGGACAATATGGAACAGTTAAAATTAGGGTTTTTAGGATTTGGACTAATTGGTGGTTCAATTGCAAAAGCGTTAAAATCAAAAAATAAAAAAATATATATTCATGTATACTCCCGCAGACAAAATTCCTCTCTGGAAGAGGGGATTAGAGAAGGTGTCATTGATGAGATTTCATACGAGATAGGAAGCAATTTCTCAGATTGCAGTATTATATTTTTATGTGCACCAGTACTTACTAATATTGCATTTTTGAAAGAACTAAAACCATATGTTACACCTAATATACTCATAAAAGATGTCGGAAGTGTAAAGGGAAATATTCACAAGGCGGTTACCAGGTTAGGACTTGAGGTTAATTTTATTGGTGGACATCCCATGGCAGGTTCAGAGAAAACGGGGTATGCAAGTTCAACAGCTACCCTTTTAGAAAATGCCTATTACTTTTTAACACCCTGTAAAAAAAGTCAGCCATCACAGTTAGCTTTATTACAGCAAATAGTAGATGATACGGGTGCTCTCTGCGTTGTGCTGGAACCAGAAGAACATGACCGTATTACTGCTGCAATTAGTCATGTACCACATATTATTGCTACCACACTTGTCAACCTTGTACGACTAAATGACACAAAGGGTGGGGTGATGAAAGAATTTGCAGCCGGGGGATTTAAAGATATTACACGTATTGCTTCCTCCTCACCTGAAATGTGGCAAAATATCTGCCATTCAAATCAAGATGCCATTCATGGATTTTTACAGGAATTTATTTGCCTGCTCTCTGAATTTGATAACCATCTAATGAAACATGAAGAAGACGCTATCAAATGTTTATTTGAAAAAGCTGGTGCTTATCGGGATAGCATCCCTTCTGGCAAAGGAAGTCTGATTGTCCGGCAATACGAGATTTACGTTGATATTGCTGATGAAACAGGAGCTATCGCAACCATCGCCACTCTTCTTGCTACAAATCAAATTAGCATAAAAAATATCGGCATTATTCACAATCGTGAATTTGCCGATGGTGTGCTAAGAATTGAATTGTATGAAGAAAGTATATGCAGTCAGGCAGCCACACTGCTCTCTTCACATGGATATACAATCTTTAAACGTAAGTAAAATAAATAAGCTTAATTTTGACAAAGATACGTAATTGCACGGTGGTGATTCTGTATCACTGCCGTCCG
>CATZVV010000300.1 GCA_958425285.1 uncultured Lachnoclostridium sp.
AGTTCCCCCAGCTTTCTCCTTTAGCATTGAAAAGAAAGGCAACAGTAATTGCTCAACAGCAGATGGATAATCTCCGGTATAAATTGGCGGTGCTGATTTACTTTCAGCTATCCTACCTAAAAACGAACCAATATATGGCACTCCCTGAGCGATCGATGAAATTACTGAAGTATTATGCGATCCAAATGTTTTATCAAGAAATTTTTGGAATATACTATCAAAAGGGGGTTTTACAAGTTGTGAAAAAATAACATCTTTAAGAGAATTTTCACGTGGAATTGGCAAATACAAAAAAAGTTCAGGTGCAATAAGTTCGCCTTTGATTCTTTCATTAATAAACGATGATATTCCACAGGCAGGGTATGCTTTAATAATGATTACAGGTGTATCTTCTGAATTTATATGATACTTCATTTGCTCAAATTCAGCGGTTCTATTTGCATAACTCATCTTGTCACCTCAATAAAAGATAATCATATATTATCCTCGGTTCATTGTACTTTAATATAGTTTTCTTTCTATTATAGAGCATCTACTCTTCTATATCAATAAACTAAAGAATTTTTCTGGCACAATATTGGCACGGCTATGCGATTGAAACGCAAATTTACCCATGCTACAATAAACACGCTTATAGTTTTCACATTTTTTCAGCACCCGTATGGTGCTTTTTTATTGCTCAAAACAATATGACCACCATCTGACAATGGTTCTTGTACGTATTCTATACGCACAAAATACTTCTTCATCACTAAGAGCATTACGTATTAATTACGTACAGATATTATCAGAAAGGAGAACCAAAATGAAAACCAGGAACGAAATTTACAATAGGGAAGGGGAACGGTTAATACGGATGATCACAACTTACCACGCCCTACTCTATGAGCAAGTTCTGCTGCTTTTTCCGAGAAATAAAGAGTCCCTGAAAACCTTCATCAATAGTCTGATCAAACAAGGCAGGATTTTTTATGACAGGCAACAGAACGTCCTCTGTGACTGTGAGGATTCAGCCCTTCATGTGGACTATGGCTTAATTGCAGCATTTTGGGTGTTACTGGATTTTAAACATGCAATTCTATATCATACAAGTGGGAATTTTCCAGTAAAACTTCATTTTTTTGCCCAAGATGAAGCGTATGAAATCATTTATGCTGCCACCGGTCAGGAAGCATTGCTTAATCATACCTTATCTATAACTCCAGAAAGCGATGCTATACGGCTTGTAATATTAGAAAACCAAAGTCAGGCACAAACACTACAAATCCCCAAAGTCTCTGCTTACTGTTTGGTTTCGACGGATGGAACGGTCAGTTATTATCAGAAAAAGTGAGGTATTATGAACAGCAAAACATTATTCCAACGGTTTGAATGCATATCGGATGAAATAAAACGGTTGCAAAATTCTATATTTGCCCTTCAGTCTACTGATTTTGAAGAATATCGGGATAACTATGAAGAATTAAGTACAAACGCAGCTCTTCGGGCAGAGCGCATCGCTTGCCAGCTTCGTAGTTTAGTATATGTGTCAAATTCAAAATCTAAGGAAAACTACATGAAACAGGCTGCATTGGCACACGAAATCAGTATTCAAAAAGATGGACCACTGATGACGATTCGACTGCCTGGGCTGCTTACAAAAAGAAAAGTTCATATTAACACAGCCTTCTTGAGCGAACCATTAAACTATGCCATGCAGGATTACGTAAGGATACACAGTATCCCCCTCTTTGAAAACTGTGTTGTATGCTTCAGTCAAATTTATGACCGACAGCTCCCTCTTCAGAGAATCCGGGACTATGATAACCTAGAGTTCAAACAAATTCTGGATACGATTGCCACCTATGTACTACGTGATGATACCGGTCTGTTCTGCGATATGTTTCACACAACGCAGCTTGGAGAAAAGGATTGCACCATAATCTATGTAATGGAAAAAAACACGTTTCCCGAATGGTTAAAATCCAGGAAAGATGAGTTGCAGAACATATCGGAAATTTCATGAATTTTCATGGAGAAATTCCTACCCAGATAAAAATACAGGACTCCTTATAAAATAAGGTGATCCGCCCCAATATATCAGGCAGATTTACCCAAGTATGGAGTCTCATGGGTACAAAACTGAACTGAGGTGACCCTTATTGATTCAACCTAACTCTATGAAATATCGCTTCCTGGAGATGATTGCAATCAGCGGCGAGTTTCCATCTTCCCAAATCGGCAGACTGTTTTCCAGTCCATCATATGCTGAAAAAATGATTACACAGCTAAAAGCAGACGGATTTATACGCCTACATTACCGGGATAAACTTCGAGGCTACCGATTAACAAAGCGTGCAAAAGATATCCTTATGGAAAACAACCCCAAACGATTTGATTTCTATTTGAGCGGTAATACAGAAACAAACCGTATAAGAAGTGATCCGCCACGCAGGATGCGCCTTCACCAGAAAGCAGAAACCTATTTGACGTTACAAAACTCAGGGATTCCTGTCTTTCCGGATGAGAAGCCAGGCATCTTCCATGGTGAATCCTCTCCTGTTGCTCTGCAGGATCTACCTATATTTTATTCTTCACGGGAGATTAAAACACTGCCATATGATACCACAAAAATCCGTAATTCCCGAAGTATGGGAATCCTGCTTGGACCGGCTTGCGTGTATGCACTCTATAACACCGGTTCCGCCCTAATGAAATGGGAGTATAAGACAGAAGTACGGCTAAACGCTTTGATGCAGCATCACCTGCAAGGACGTCCGTATACTGGACGTCCTAATATTCGTGCTATCCTTACCGGGACTGATATGGAAACTGCTTTTCATCTAATGACCA
>CATZVV010000301.1 GCA_958425285.1 uncultured Lachnoclostridium sp.
ACTGCAAAAAGAATGCCTTCTATAATGGCTTTTTCGTACCTTGCTTTCCAGCCACCGCCATCCGGACCTTCCTCTGCCTGTCCTGCTGCCTCGTCACTCACATCCTTCGTATATTCTGTTCGAATTCCTCTTACCAAAAGACGATGTGAATTAATCCCATAAGGTGTACATGTCACCAGTGTTGCATAATCATACCCCGGAACGATTTTCAAATCATCTGTTTCCGATGGCTCAACAACCTTAATCTGATCCACCTTATATGCCAATGTCTCATTCAGCACATGAATAAGAAAAATATCCCCTTCTTTTACAGATTCCAGCTTTGTAAATATTTCCGCTTCCGGAAGTCCTGTATGCCCGGAAAGTACTGTATGCGTACTCTCTCCACCAATTGGAAGAGATGTCCCCTCCAGGTGACCAACACCTTTTGCTAACACTTCTTCTGATGTGCCATGGTACACCGGTTCATACACATCAATCCTTGGAATCTCAATATACGCCATAATTCCATTTTTCTCAAGATTCAATGCTGAAATATAATCTGCTGACATATCATCTGCCGCATCCGGATCAAATGGATCTGATATAACAACCGTATTGCTCAAACTGTCATTGTACTGCTTTGCTTTTTCTTTCGCATCCTCAATCTCTGCATCTGACAGCTTCTCCATCTCTTCATTATATTCCGTAAGAATCTGATCCTGTTTTCTATCCTGTAATATATTACTGATAAACGGATAACTCAAAACGCCGATTCCACAGAGCAGAATCAGCACAAGAAAGATATTAATTATTTTATTTTTCATTTTCCTGCTCCTTCCCTGTATTTGAAAACAAGAAATGTGCTTTCTCACTTTCAAATACAGGGAAACAGTCATTTCTGTTTCCCTGTGTAGTATTAATTATGTATATGAGAGCATCTAATTAATTATTTGGATCTTTTTCTCATGAATAAGAGTGATCCTGCAGCTGCAACGATTGCGATACCTGCGATTGTGAAGAGTGCAATACCTCTTCCACCTGTAGCCGGGAGGTCAAATCCCTTGCGGTTGACTACTGTGAGTGGTACTATAGCTGTATCGCTTCCATTGTCAGCATTCATTGTAACTTCTTTACCACCTACAGTTGCTGATACAACGCCTTCTGCAGCTTCATTTTCCATAGTAGACGGAGTAATCACAATCTCTACTGGATTTTTCAGAAGAACATAGCCTGCGTTTGTTTTTGTCTCTTTCAGTTTGTATGTACCTGGTTTTAAACCTTTGATGTAGATTTTTCCGGCAGCATCTGTTTCTACTTCATTTGAATGTCCGCCCGGTGTATAGAAAGTATTTGATTCTTTTTTCTCAACATTTACTGCTGTATTGCTTTCATCTGTTAATGTAAATGTAACTCCTGCAAGTACTGTACCTTTACCTTCGCCCTTTTTCAGAAGGTCAATACCATATGTGAATACTTTAGTGTCGTTCCCCGGCACTGTTTTGTCAATTGTAGTGCCATTGTTGTATTGCAATTCAACTTTATTTTTGTTTCCTGTCTGTCCAAGAACTGCATTTTCATTTAATTTAACTTTGTAAGTAATTGTAAACTCTTCTGTTGAATTTGACTGTAATGACTTTAAATAGTTTTTAAAATCAATAGTTACTTTATTGTCTGCTGAATTTAAAAACACTTGATAGTCTTTATCATAAACAAGTTCTTTTTTTCCACTTGTTCCTACGTTATCATCTTCTACAGTAATATTAGCTGGTGCATTTGTAAACGTAAGTCCCTTATCCATTGTATCAACAATCTTCAGCTCTGTTAAACCATTTTCTGGAACTGGAACAGAATATGTAACTTTATAAGTAATAATATCTCCGATATTAGCATTTGCTTTTATACCATTAACTTCTGTTTTCCCAACTTTATTAATTTTTTTATCAATACTTTCTGTACCTGTTGAGTTCTTTGGATATACATTTAACTCTGTTACTGTTTTTCCATCTTTTCCAGTAAATGGTAAAGAAACGAGGAATGGAACAGAAACTTTTGTTACGTTAACTTTGCTTCCATCATTTGCTAACGCTGCATTTGTAGCATCTGTTTCTGCAAATACATATAATGCATTAAGATATAGTCCTGTAAAAGATGCTGTACCATTTTTATCTGTAACTTTTGCATTTGATTCTTTATTATTTTTTACAAAATTTATCACAGCAGTTTTATTAGCACTATCACTTACTTTGTTATTTAATTCGCTTTGTGTATAGTTTTTACCAACACCTGTTTTAATCCCAATTGCCTGCAAAAAATCATCATTTGTCACATTATACTGTATCTCTGTTTGTGAAGACTTCCCTTCACCAGTATCTACCTGCACTCTCTTACCAACTTCTACATAGGCAAACTCAACCCCTTGTAATAAGTTTTTCTCCTCTCCTGTTGGTTCCACACCTGTATAATTCTCTGGTGACAATGTATCCCCAGCTTTAGTATCACCCATATACTTCGTAATCGTAACACTACCTGTTTTTGCTGTCGATCCCGTATCATCTGCAAACGCCATCACTGACATGCTACTCATTACTGTTGCCGCCGCAAGTGCTGCCGCCGCAAATTTTTTCAAAACATTTTTCTTCATTGCTCTCTTCTCCTTCTTTTTTTTCTAAATCTATTCAAAGGGACTCCCTATTCCCTACGAATACTGGTTCATTGATTCTTTTAGACTCTCCTTGAAACTCTCTTCTTTCTGCTTTTCTTTCTTGCTGTTAACAAGTAACCACCCACCAGAACTGCTGTAATTCCGATTACGATAAATTTGAAAATTCCTTTAT
>CATZVV010000302.1 GCA_958425285.1 uncultured Lachnoclostridium sp.
CTCTCTTAATCCCTAAGATCACAAGCACTTTCCAGTCATGCTTACTTTTGCTGTTACTCATTCAACAATAGTTCGTTTAACCATTTTTCTTATTCTATCACAGTATCGTGTTATTCTTCCATCAGTTTTCAAACCAAGTACTAAAATGTAAAAAAACTTGCAAATCCATCTTCTTTCCGTTAATATATTGACAACAAACAGGGAAAGGAAAGAAGGTATGTTTCAAACAATTATTGGTACAATCAGTTCTTTTATGTACAGCAAGCTGCTGGTCATTCTACTGATTGGTGCGGGAGTCTATTTTACAGTCCGCACAAGATTTCCGCAGGTAAGATTATTTAAGAATGCTTGTGGATCCGTGATGGAAAAGCCGGAGGATAAAGGGGCAATTTCCTCTTTTCAGGCACTTATGGTTTCAACAGCATCCCGTGTGGGAACGGGAAATATTGTCGGGGTTTCATCGGCGATTTGTATAGGTGGATTTGGTTCTGTATTCTGGATGTGGGTGATTGCGATCATCGGAAGTGCATCTGCACTGATCGAGAGTACATTGGCACAGATTTATAAGAAAAAAGGAAAAGACGGAAGCTGTTATGGAGGACCGGCTTACTATATTGAAGCGGCACTTCATTGTCGCCCGCTGGCAATTGTTTTCTGCGTTGCAATGATTTTAACCTACGCATTTGGATTTAATATGCTGGCATCTTATAATCTGCAGTCTACATTTTCAGTATTTTCTTTTTATGAGGCAAAGATGAGTCCCTGGATTATCGGTGGGATTTTGGCAGTGCTGACAGGATGGTGTCTGCTTGGCGGCGGATCACGTATCGTAAAAGTAACTTCAATGGTTGTGCCGGTAATGGGGATTGCGTATATCGGAATTTCACTTCTGGTAGTAATTATCAATATTCAGAACGTGCCGGCAATGTTCGTGCGCATTTTTGAAGAAGCATTTGATTTCAAAGCAATTTTCGGAGCATTTTCCGGTTCAGCCATGATGCAGGGAATCCGCCGGGGACTCTATTCCAATGAGGCAGGTATCGGTTCCGCTCCGAATGCATCGGCTTCGGCAAATGTCAGCCATCCGGTAAAACAGGGGCTGGTACAGATGTTATCCGTATTTATTGATACTTTGTTGCTTTGTACAGCAACAGCAATGATGTGTATGTCATCCGGGATCGATCCGGCAAAAGAATTGCAGGGAGCACCATGGGTGCAGGCATCTCTTCAGGAATCACTTGGTTCTTTCGGGCCGATCTTTATCACAGTTGCAATGGTATTTTTTGCATTTACAACTCTGCTCGGAAACTGTTTCTATTGTGACAATCTTTTAATCTACATTCACAAAAAACAGCCGGAAAAAGCTTTTATGAAAGGCTTCAGACTGGTATCGGCACTTGTAATCTTTCTGGGCGCAGGAATGGAGATGTCTCTTTTGTGGGATCTTTCCGATGTACTGATGGGGGTTATGGCGCTCATTAACATTCCGGTTATCCTGATTTTATCAGGGATTGCATTTAAAGCGATTCAAGATTATGAAGCACAGTTAAAACAGGGAATCAACCCGGTTTTTAAAAGTGCAGACATCGATCTTCGTCAAAAAACAGATTTCTGGAGATAAAGATTGTATGAGTTTACACTCTCCAAAAGCATAAATAAACCTCTTGGATTTGCATTAATTAAATACTAATCCAAGAGGTGAAACGGGTATTTTCTCACAAGAGGCAGATTGGGGTTCTGCCTCTTGCGAGACTTCTCGTTCATCCGCCAAATAAATCATTCGTTCTAAACGCTGTTCTACTTCCATCTCTTGTTAGACTTGTAAACAATTAGTGGCTCTTGCTATGCTCATGCTACCAGATAAAAAGCAGGAACATACAGATAGATGTTATTACTTAAACATCAAATGCATATTCGTGAATCTTTCTAAAGAATGTTTTTCCTTTTCTATAAATCGCCAGGTTTGTTTAAAGGTTCCTGGTGCAATTAAATCCTCTTGAGAAATAAATTCAACAAAATCCTCTACCTTACCTTCATACTTTTCCGCAAAATCATCAGCCATATCTGCTTTTTCTTCATCTGTAAAATCTTTCAATTCATCGAAAAGAACATGCTCCAAATTGCAAGAATTAAAATAGATTCTATAGCTGACACCATTGATTTTCCCGGAAGAATATAGTTTTGATAATATCTCTGCTTTTTGAGTATGCTTTCGGATTAAATAATCTGGATATTTCGTTTCTATATGGTCCAAATAATATCTGACTCCCTCAATATCCTTTTTCACAATTACATCATTGCAAAAAGCTCCATCCATATCAACAATGTGTATGATTTTTAAAAAGTCCTCTATCCTGTATCCATATTTTTGTTTTACTGATTCAATTAAGTTGTTAATCTTGGAAAGTATATTGTCAGCTGATGTATAATCCTTTGTCGTGATATCTCCATGAACTACTACAAACTGAATCTCTTCACTCGAAAAATATTCTTTTAAAATGGATCCCAATGCGGCCTCGTCACTCGGTCCTTCTACAATAACCGCAATTACTTTTTTCTCATTCACTACGAACACCCCGTCCTGCTTTTCTAAATGCTCTGGCAATTTTCAAACTATCGGTTTCTTCATAAATTTGTTCTGATTGACCGCCCAATGTAATGCTTCTGATATACATATTGCGAAGGTTGTTGCTTTCTCTTACGTTCTTCATATGGATATAACGATTATCTGGATTCGTAGTAGAGAACATAATGCTTTCTTTATCAATCATTTCAAGTGCCCTAAGATTATGGGAAGTAAAGAGCAATT
>CATZVV010000303.1 GCA_958425285.1 uncultured Lachnoclostridium sp.
TTTCGGTCAACAGTAGAATTATTCAGATAAGCATTGTTTGTATTCATTTTAATCCCCTCATTAAAAGTATTACTGCAACTGTAAGCACAATGATAGATAAAAACTATCTGTATTGATAATTATTATACCATAAATAATACTATTTTGTGCATGCTTTTGGTGATATGACGCAATAGATTATTGCAATTTCCATATAATAATATCATTTTGTGCATATTTTATGCGATTTGTGACATGGCTCTTTTAATGTATCTTGTTATATCATAGATATAACAAAGTTGTGGAAACAAAATGAGGGTACATTGAAAGGAGAAGTTTCACATGGAAGAAAAAAAATACCTGAAATGGTATAACAAGGTAGGTTATGGTTCGGGGGATCTGGCAGGAAATGTAGTATATGCGTTCCTCTCATCATTCGTAATGCTTTATTTGACCAATACGGTAGGTTTGAATCCCGGTATTATCGGAACACTGATCATGGTATCAAAGCTATTTGACGGAATCAGTGATATGTTCTTTGGAACGATGATCGACAAAACAAAAAGCAGACTTGGAAAAGCAAGACCTTGGATGCTTTATGCGTATATTGGTTGTGCGGTAACACTTGTAGCAAACTTTGCAATACCGGACACTCTTGGAACAACGGCACAGTATGCATGGTTCTTTGTTGCATATACACTGTTAAATGCAGTATTCTATACTGCGAACAATATTGCGTATGCATCATTGGTTACTTTCTGTACAAAAAACAGCAGAGAACGTGTTGAGATGGGGTCATGTCGTTTTATCTTTGCATTTTCGACAAGCTTACTGATTCAGTCTGTTACAGTCCAGTTTGTAAGAGCAGCAGGCGGTGGAGCAGCTGCATGGAGAACAGTTGCGGTAGTATATGCAGTTATTGGTCTGATCGTAAATACGATTTCCGTATTTTCAATCAAGGAGCTTCCGGAAGAAGAACTGAAAGCAGGTAAAGATTACACAGAAGAAAAGTATGGTCTGGTAGAGGCTGCAAAGATTTTATTTTCCAATAAGTATTATCTTATGATCTGTGCTACTTATATTTGTCAGCAGATTTATTCAGCTATGTTAAATATGGGAATTTATTACATGATCTACATACTGAAAAATGAAGATTTATATTCTATATTCTCATGGGCAATCAATATTCCTGTCATCATTGCAATGTGTATCACACCTATGCTGGTAGAGAAGATGAAAGGTTTATATAGAATGAACCTTGCAGGTTATATTCTTGGAACAGCAGGACGTGTCGGAGTGATTTTTGCCGGCTATATGGGTAGTGTTCCGCTTATGCTTGCGTTTACAGCGGTTGCAGCACTTGGAATGGCACCATGGCAGGGGGATATGGGAGCCGTAGTTGCAAGCTGTTCGGAATATACATACCTTACAAAACATAAACACATTGATGGAACAATGTATTCCTGTACTTCTTTCGGAACAAAGATCGGTGGAGGAATCGGAGTTGCTCTTTGCGGATGGTTACTTGATGCAAGTGGATTTGTGAAAGAAGCAACAATCCAGCCAGAATCCTGCCTGAACATGTTGCATGTTATGTATTTGTGGATTCCGATGGTATTGTCATTGGTTATTACATTTATCATGTCAAGAATGAATGTAGAAGATGCGAATGAAAAGCTTAGAAAACAGTTGGAAAGGAAGGAAAAATATGAATGCTGATATGAAATGGTTGGATAATCCGGAAGTATTTCGGGTGAATCAGTTGGAAGCACACAGTGATCATTGTTATTATTTGGATTATTCGGACATGAAAAAAGAGAAAAACCCATTATTTCAGTCATTAAACGGACAGTGGGAGTTTTCTTATAGTAAAAATGTAAAAAGCAGACCGGTTAATTTTTATGAGGAAACATTTGATGCATCAGGATTTGATAAAATTATGGTTCCGGGACATATTGAACTGGCTGGATATGATAAAGTCCGTTATATCAACACCATGTATCCGTGGGAAGGAAAAGAGTACCATAGAGGAGCTTACAGCATGGAGGCGACCGGAGCAGAAAAAGGAATGTTTTCAGAAGCAGAGTACAATCCGGTAGGTTCTTATATCAAATACTTCGATCTGGATAAGAGCATGTGTGGAAAAAGAATCCATATTTGCTTTGAAGGTGTAGAAGAAGCGATGTATCTGTGGCTGAATGGTCAGTTTATAGGCTATGCAGAAGATAGTTTTACGCCTTCTGAGTTTGACCTGACACCTTATATAAAAGAAAAGGGAAATGTGCTGGCAGTTCAGGTTCATAAGATGAGCACAGCAGCATTTTTAGAGGATCAGGACTTTTTCCGCTTTTTTGGAATCTTTAGAAATGTTACTCTGAAAGCAATACCGGATGTACATATGGATGATGTATGGTTCAAACCTGTGCTGAATCAGGATAATGTGAGTGGAAGCGTAACTGTCAGCATGAAAGTATCTGCACCGGATGCTCAGAATATAACTGCCAGCTTTATTTTAAAAGACAGGGAAGAAAATTTGTTGGCAGAAAAATCCGTACAGTTAAAGAAAGAAAATGAGTATTTAGAAGGTACGATCTGTGCTGATTTAGAAACTGTGGAACTGTGGGATAATCATGATCCTTATTTATATCATGCGTATGTAGAGCTTAAGGCGGAAGATGGAAGTTTAGCAGAAGTAATTCCTTATGATATTGGCTTCAGAAGAATTGAGATAATTGATAAAATCATTTATTTAAATGGAAAACGCTTGGTTATCACAGGAGTAAACCGTCATGAGTGGAATGCAAAAACAGGAAGATGCATTG
>CATZVV010000304.1 GCA_958425285.1 uncultured Lachnoclostridium sp.
AACCACCCCTCATAACCCGAAGGTCGTAGGTTCAAATCCTGCCCCCGCAACCAAAAACCCCAGGTTTTATTACCTGGGGTTTTCTTTCGTTTTTGTTGGACATCGCCAATATCTACCGTCTCCATTTCGGCAGTTGCTGTGCAACCAGCACTGTTTTTTCGCCAAAATGGACAGCAAAGAACCACCTCAGAGCTTCTCGGCTCCGGGGTGGTTTTTCGTCCTGACCCATATCTGACCCATACCGCCGCCTCCTGGGTTTGGGTCAAACTCTGGAACAGATACCAGCTAGTATAAACTTACTCTAATCTGAAATAGACCCTATGCGCCATATAATCATTCTGTCCCGTTCAAAGAAATAGATTAGTGTGATTTGCTTGAATAATCTTTCCTCCACTTTTCAACAAGTGCCTTAACCTTACCCACATCGACTCCAAAATCATCGACTTCATTGCTAACTAATAACGTAAACGCGGCTGCTTTTCCTGGAAGATCATTATGCTCTTTCCAAAAAGATTCTTGGCATCGTGCGCTGTTAATTTTATTCAATGCTTCCTCTTTAGTAAAGAGATCAGTGTAGTACTGCTCAAGAGAGTAACTGGCTAAAATTCCTTCGCTGTACCAAGAAGATACTGATAACGCTATAAATCCGACCGCCGAAATAGTATCCTCAACAGCTTCTTTCATATATGTCGTAAAATCATTGAAATCAATAAACTTCCACAGTATTATTCCCCTAAGCGGCTGTTCCCAATTTAATATAGGATTCATTTGGATAAACTCATGTAACCGTTCTAGAAACAGCTTTTCCAAACTAATCAAATGTTCTAAACTAATTAGTTGAGCGTTTCGATAACTTGGATTATCAGCAACCCGCCCATGACTTAGTTCAATGATGTGTAGCAGATGCATCAAATACTGAAAGGTCGGATAATCGGCATTTTGGAATAATGAATGCAATAATTCATTGGCTTTCTCCTCATTATGCATTTCAAGAATTAAATCTTGAAGGTCATAAACCGAAAAAGCTTCTTTCATTGCTCCATCAGATGCCACTATGCTGCTTCTTTGTGAAACAGTCCTAACGAGAATCTCTATGCGCTGCTGTGGTATTCTATGGGCATGAATAGCCCAGGCCAACTCGTCCATATAATTTTCGAGAAGGCCCTCACTTTCAAGATCAGACAAGAATTTTCTTAAGGAAGCTTCATCCATCTGGTAAAACGAATCTTCGAGTGTGCTATGTGGAATTTTGATTTCCTCGAGGGAAAGAGAAAAATAAAGGTCAAATTTATTTTCATCAGCAATACGCCTTGCGCTGTGAAGGTCTGCCGATGTCGGCATCGAACTGCGTACTCCTATTGTGAAACCGAACGCAGGAAAAAGTTCAGATACCGCCTCTATCATTTTTTCTGGTTCATTGCAAAGCGGCTCAAACACTTTACTTAGTTCGTTTCTCTTTTGCTCTTGCTCATTGCGAGTCATTCCTCCCTGGTAAGCATGGATCAGGGAAAATTTGTTTTCTCTAATCCAACTGTAAATAGAAGGAGCCATGACTTGAAGGGCACAGATTCCAACCATATCAAAAGCATCTACTTCATCTTTTACGGACGTGTAAGAAAAATTAAGAACATTACAAACTCGGTTCACATCGCGCAGTGTTTTTAAAAATGGGGCAACACATTTGTTGTAAACTTGGTGCCATCTTACAGCTGAAAGTTCATCCTCATTATTAAACAGTATGATTTCTATCATTCTGTCTTCAAAGATGTTACGAAGCTTACTGCGATTTACAGGAGGCACCTCGAAAGGAACCTGTATAATCTTCTCTAAATATTCTGCACCCCTTCCTTGCACGCAATCCAATGCTTGCGCGACAATGTCTTTATCAAATGACAGTAAATAAATTGTATTGGGAAAGCCTGCAACTGAATTAACCAACTGAAAGATGAGACGGATCTGCTCATTCGGAAGCCTGTCAATATCATCAATTATAACAAGTAATCGTTCATCCATCTCCTTAAGTGTTTTTTCAACTAGAGTTTTTTGATAAATTATATCATTATATCGGTCACCAATCTCCTTAATATTCTGGCCTAATGCTTTAATTATATCAGGAACTATATTTGCATACTGCCCGATAAATGGAATAAACTTAGCACATTCAAAAGCCACAGAATACTTTTCAATAGCTTCCCCAACACGTGATGCTTTGTCTGCTGGATTACCAACTTTTAGATTCGAAGATAAAGCAACGAAAAACTGATTGATTAATTGCGTTGTATCCGTAAAATTCCATGGATTGAAGCGAATTACCCGAATTTGCGAATCATTGCTTGTTCGCTCAATTTCAGCTAGAATCATATTAATAATTGACGTCTTTCCACATCCCCACTTACCCTGGAGAGAAACCGTAAAGCAATCCCTCGAATGTAGATCCATAATCGCATGGGCTACCCTCATCGCAAATGGCTTTCGACCCAATTTATCTCCATTACTATCCTGAATTGGCTGGTCAGAGTAATACAATTTCTTCCCTCCACAACAAAAACACATCTGTTTATCTTTAGGATTTCATTTTACAGCACTTTCGTAGGCAATTCAAGCACCTTCAGTTGCCCGCATTTCGTGTTGTTATGGCAGGAGCGAAAGCTAGCGCAAATTAACACCATAAAACCAATGAAAAGGCTGTCCAAGGATAATTTCCTTGAACAGCTCTTCCTTATCATATTTTCGTATACAGCACCCCATCCATCTTCTTGGCCGCCTCCCGCTGGGCGGTGGTGGTGACGTGGGCGTA
>CATZVV010000305.1 GCA_958425285.1 uncultured Lachnoclostridium sp.
GCGTTCAAGGGTATTTCTAAGAAAGCAAGGATAAAGGTAGCAAAGAAATGCGTTAACAAATATAAAAAAATGTTTAAGGGTAAGGGGCAGTTAAAATCGGTTAAAATTGTTTCCTAATCATTCTTATACTTCTTTCCTTTCGAGAGTCCTGCACAGACTGATATAGTCAAAAGTGCAGGACTCTTTATATATTTTTCTAAAATTAGTTCTAAAATAGAAAAGACAAGCATATACTTATTTACGAAGATGAAAAAAATCCGCATTAATTGTCTAGGGGGACATGAAGCGGAAGAAAAAACAGGAAGGGGTCATTATGATGACAGATAAGGTATTAGGAAACAATCAGGTAAATGTGTATGGAGAGGTAGTAAGTGGTTTTATGTTTAGCCATGAGGTATTTGGAGAAGGATTTTATATTTTGCAGCTTTCTGTTCGGCGTTTAAGTCAGGTGTATGATATAATACCACTTTTAATTTCTGAGCGGCTAATTGATGTAAGCAGAGATTATCGGGGAATGTATATGGAAGCGACCGGACAATTCCGTTCTTATAACCGACACGAGGAGACAAAAAATCGACTGGTACTATCTGTATTTGTGAGAGATTTGCGCCTGGATGAAGCAGAAGCAGAATGTGAAAAGCCGAATTATATTTTTCTGGATGGATACATATGCAAGGCACCGGTTTATAGAAAGACACCGCTGGGACGTGAAATTGCAGACATACTCATTGCTGTCAATCGTCCTTATGGCAAATCAGACTATATTCCGTGTATCTGTTGGGGACGTAATGCGAGATTTGCAGAAAAGTTTGAGGTGGGAAACCATGTTCAGATCTGGGGGAGAATTCAAAGCCGCGAATATCAGAAACGAACCGGAGAAGATGAATTTGAAAAGAGGACGGCATATGAAATTTCTGTCAGTAAGCTGGAATGTGTGAATAGTGAATGTGCAGCAGCGGAAATCTGAAATAGGGGAGATCCATATCAAGTTACCTGAGAATCTGAAAATCAAAAAATAAAGATGTGGCATTTTTGTGTAAAATATGATATACTATAAATTAAATGCTGAAAAGTGTCAGGTTTTGTACTTACGAATATGGAAGGAAAAGTAGTATGGATAAAAAAATTGTGCAGGCTTTTTTTGGCCAGGGTAAGGGAAAAACTTCTGCGGCAGTGGGGCAGTGTATTCGCGCTGCGAGTCTTGGGAACAGTACAATCATTATACAGTTTCTAAAGGGAACGGATGCAGAAGAATTTAGTTTTTTGAGTAAACTCGAGCCGGATATAAAGCTGTTTCGATTTGACAGGTTTGAAGAGAATTACTGCAATCTCACCATGGAGCAAAAGGAAGAAGAAAAACAAAATGTTTTAAATGGATTTAATTTTGCCAGAAAAGTAATTGAGACCGGAGAATGTGATGTTTTGGTGTTGGATGAAGTGCTGGGATTGGTTGACCTTGGCATTATTGAAATTCAGGACATTATAAATCTGATTAATTTGAAAGATGATTACATAAGACTTGTCCTTACCGGGTATAATATGCCGGAGGAGTTGATACCATATGTCGATATATTATCGGAGATACGTTTGATTAAAGATAATACTTGACATGGTATATTAAGGGTGTTACTATAATGAATATAAGAAGTAGAGGCGCATTTTTCATCAGTATGTTACTGGATGTGTTCAGGCACAGGGGAAGGTGACAGAAAGGGGAACATGCCGAAGTTCATAGAGTCCTGCAACTCTGTGCGCTGGGCATATGGTTAAGAGCCATATGACTGTCATCATAACATGATGGAGTGCTACTGGAAATCAAAAAGAGGTTTTGAGCCAGTGCACGTGTGCATTGGCTTTTCTAATGTACAGTGGTTCTCTATTGAGATTCGAGCGTCAAAAGATTATTGCTCACAATCCTATCAATCAAAAGGAAAATGGAATGGAGGAAAAAATATGTCGATTTTTACTGGTGCAGGTGTAGCGCTTGTAACACCTATGAAGGCAAATGGGGAAGTGAATTTTGAAAAAATGGAAGAGATTATCAATTTTCAGATTGAAAACGGAACGGATTCCATTATTATCTGTGGTACGACCGGAGAGGCGTCTACATTAAGTCACGAGGAACATTTAGAGTGCATTCGGAAGTGTGTTGAGTTTACACATAAGAGAGTGCCTGTTATTGCTGGTACGGGTTCAAACTGTACAGATACAGCGGTTTATTTGTCAAAGGAAGCCGAAAAGGCAGGTGCAGATGGACTTCTTGTTGTGACCCCATATTATAATAAATGTACACAGAATGGTTTGAAGGCACATTTCAAGGCAATTGCGGAAGCGGTGTCGATTCCAATGATTCTGTACAATATTCCGGGCAGAACAGGTGTTACTATTCAGGTTGAGACGGTAATTGAACTTTGCAAGACAGTTGATAATATTGTAGGCGTAAAAGATGCTACAGGAAATTTATCAGAGGTTGCTGAACTGCTTGCAAAAGCAGATGGATGCGTGGATGTATATTCGGGAAATGATGATCAGATTGTGCCAATTGTATCTCTGGGTGGAAAAGGAGTTATTTCCGTTTTGTCTAATATTTTCCCACAGCAGACACATGATATGGTGGCAAAATATATGGAAGGTGATGTGGAAACAAGCCGTATGCTGCAGTTAAAGTATTGGAATGTTATTCACAACCTGTTTACTGAGGTTAATCCGATTCCAGTGAAAAAGGCTATGAATCTGATGGGAATGGAAGTAGGCTCACTTCGTATGCCATTGACAGAAATGGAGCCGGCAGCA
>CATZVV010000306.1 GCA_958425285.1 uncultured Lachnoclostridium sp.
TTCATGGAACTTCGAACAGAATTGTAGTGCCAACATATGGACTTGGTGAGAAAAAACATGATTATGGCATGGGGTTTTATTTGACAGATAATCTGAATCTCGCAAAGGAATGGGCTGTTTGTAAACCTGATGATGAAAATGGATGGGTTCATCAATATAAACTGGATACCGACCAATTAAAAATACTGGATTTTCAGGAAAAAGATGTTCTCTCATGGTTGGCGGAGCTGATGAAACATAGAGATGCCTCCGATTCCAAACGTTACCGGGTGTTATCAAAAAAATTTATTGAGAAATATGGAATAGATACAGAAGGATATGATGTGATTAAGGGCTGGAGAGCCAATGCTTCCTACTTCTATATTGCAAAGGAATTTGTAAGAGATAATATTGATATGGACATTCTGACGGAATTGCTTTCTCTTGGTGGTTTGGGAATCCAATATTGTATTAAATCTAGGCTGGCATATGAACATTTGCAGGAAGTCCAGGCTGGCCTGCTGTCTGTTGATTATATGGAATTCAGAGAAAAATATAATCAGCGAGATGTGTCAGCAAGACAAAAGATGCGGGAATTAATTGATTCTGATGCAAACAAAGTAACGAATGTATTCAGTACATTGCTTTAGGAGAGAATTATGAGAGCGTATGCAGAAGCTTATTTAAGTGATGTTGTAGAAAATCAGGGAAAGCTATTTGATTTTGTAGCACAGTCATTCCCGGATAAAAATACAGAAGATTTTATTAACACATACATGAAGAGTAAAACGAGAAAGAGCATAGATGAAGCTCAGGCTTATGTGAATACGATGGATGTGGAAGATTTATGGTCGTATTTTCTTAAAACAGATCATTACAGATTGCAGGAAGGAGACAACTTAAAAGGTTTTATTCCGGACTGGATTGGAGAGTTTTACGCATATTATCAGTGGTATTATAATATGCCAAGTTCAGAAGTTGTTCAGAAAATCCCGGTGGATTTCTTGAAGAAAGCCTATTACGGACTTCATGATCTGGAACTTGATCTGGCAGTCAGAAAAGTAGGAGAGGTTTAATGAATATTATCTGTTTTCACAATCCGAATGAAGAAAATGGATATTTGAGTAACTGGTATCCGACTCATTTCACAGTTGAGGGAATAGAATTTTCTTCAATGGAACAGTTTATGATGTACCAGAAAGCATGCCGCTTTCATGATACTTCAGTAGAAAAGGAGATATTGAGCACAAATGATGTTGCGGAAATTAAGAAATTAGGGCGAGAGGTACATGGATATAATGAAAATACCTGGAATGGTGTAAGACAGATTATTGTTTATGAAGGGTTAAAGGCGAAATTCAGTCAAAATGCAGAATTGAAAGAAAAACTTGTTGATACAGGTGACGCAATATTGGCAGAATGTGCGGTAAGAGATCAGATTTGGGGGATAGGTTTGTCCATGAGAGATCCCAATAGACTTGATCAAAGCAAATGGAAGGGAAAAAACCTGTTGGGATATGCTCTGATGATGGTTAGAGAGCAGTTGTAAATGCCAATCCTTGGGAACAGCGTAAGTTGAAAGAGGTATTATCGTTTTTGAAAGATGGTACACACGGAACTCATGCTGATACAGTGGATGGTCCACTTCTTTTAAGTGCAAAGAATATCAAAGATGGAACTATCCGGTGGGATGAATCTGATAGAAGAATATCTCAAGATGAATATGAAAAAATACATTCCAAGTTTTCTTTGAAGAAAGGAGATGTTCTCCTTACCATTGTAGGCTCCATCGGAGAAACCGCTATATTAAAGGATCCTGAAGGTATAACATTTCAACGTAGTGTTGCATTTTTAAGACCCAATGAATATATTTCTTCAGACTTCTTATACGCTAAAATACAGACACCTGCATTTCAAAAGGATTTGGAAAGTAGAAAATCAACATCTGCTCAACCAGGTATTTACCTTGGCGATTTAGCTGAAATTCCAGTTGAATATGCTCCATCATTAGAGGAACAAATTAAAATTGGAGAATACTTTTGGCAGCTTGACGACCTCATCACTCTTCACCAGCGAAAGTGTGATGAAGTAAAAAGTTTAAAAAAATATATGTTACAAAAAATGTTTCCTCAAAACGAACAAAAAGTTCCAGAAATCAGATTTGAGGGATTTACGGAAGCTTGGGAACAGCGTAAGTTGGGGGATGTGTTCAAAGAATACTCTGAAAAGAACCATACAGAGCTTCCGGCCTTGACCATTATTCAGGGTGGTGGAACAGTAAAAAGAGAAGACTCTGATAGAAATTTAATGTATGACAAATCTAATTTGTCCAATTATAAAATGGTCAGAAAAGACGATTTCATTGTGCATCTTCGTTCCTTTGAGGGAGGACTTGAAAAATCATCATCAGATGGCATTATAAGCCCCGCATATCATACATTTCACGGTGATGTAACAGATTCGAGATTTTATTATCCATACTTTCGATCCTGTGAATTTATAAAGCATAAATTAGTACCGCATGTTTACGGAATAAGAGACGGGCGAAGTATAGATATTGATGGGATGAAGACTATTGAAATTCCATATACATCAATTGAAGAACAGCGAAAAATAGGAGACTATTTAGAGTCCATTGACGACCTCATCACTCTTCACCAGCAAAAGTGTGAAGAACTGAAAAAAATAAAGAAATTCATGCTACAGAAAATGTTTGTCTAGGAAAAAGGTGAGCAAATGGAAAAAATTACGTTATTTCATGGAACTTCGAACAGAATTGTAGTGCCAACATATGGACTTGGTGAGAAAAA
>CATZVV010000307.1 GCA_958425285.1 uncultured Lachnoclostridium sp.
AGTTTCTTCTGATATGCTTCCTTAAACGGTTGCAATTTCGCAGGATTCAAGTGCCAGAATAGTTCATATGGTACGCCATATAACAAGGCGTTTGGCAAGTATTCTTCAACAACTAATTGCCAGAACGGCTTGCCTTCTTCTTGTGATCTTGTGGAATTATCTTGTGCTCCTCCTAAGATTCGGTCTGTTTCATTTGCTCCATAAAATGATTCAGACCGATTCGTTTGAAAAAACCATCCTCCTCCATTTGAACTTTAATGGCATTAAACATCTCCATATCGGACGCCAATGGGTTATCAGGATTTTCTTTGCAAAACTGCTTATACAGCTTACGGGCGTCTTTTCCCGTAACAATAATCGGGTCATCGGAATCAGGCCCATGATGCTCCAGCAATCCTGCGTACAGTAATGTAATAACAGTTTCTGGTATGTCCGACATAAACCCAATAAGATTATCAAGTGTCATGACTCTATTGGCTGTATCGGAATCTTCCAGTTCATTAAGCGCTGTATTTTTCATCATACCGGCACCTGTAAACTGATTCCAGCATACATCCACACACTTTTTGTTATGAGCTGCCTCGAAGGTATACTCTATTGCGTATTCTTTGTTGTTAACAGTCATATTCATGGTCTTTCTCCTTATTCTGCTAATATTTTATTATTATATGAGGGCAGAAGATACTACTACATACCTCCTGCCCCGCTACTTTTTCCATAGTTACCTTCAGGATATACAGAGCTTAATGCTATGAGTTTTCCGTAGCTGCCACTGTAATCTTTGTGGTAGGGAATACTGAAATCGTCATTTGGATAGCTCCATTGACCTCTCCTTCATTAACATATACAGAGTGCTGTCCTTCCCATGTGGCAGTTCCGGCGGCTCCTGCTTTTCCGAGTTTTATTCTATATTTACCGGGTATATTTTCTTTTGCTTTGACTGCCGTATAAGATTCCAACGTATAATTCGCTGTAAACTCCATAGCATCAAGAGACTGCACACCAGGAATAGAAGATGTTACCTCATCTTCCAAATCTGTAACATCAATTTGTTCTGGCGCACCTCCCAAAGCTGGGAAAGATTTGATTGGGCACAATTTTGTCCAACTAGTGCCATCTTCAGAAAATTCAAGAATTGTGCCTATTGTGCTATAGGCCTTTGCAATTACTCCTGCCATAATTTCCATCCTTTCTACCCGCAACTCTTGCAGGTCAGCGGCCATGATCTGTTGATGGCCGGTTTATACGTTATAAATCCTACCTGTAACTCTTACAGGTCAGCGACTGGGATCCATTCCACAGCCGGTGTTTATATTTCCTTGATTCATACCGCATAGTTGTTCGCGGTCAGCGACTACGTTCTCTCCGTAGCCGGTACTTATCAGTTCAATTACACAACACTATTTAACCCATAGCTGGAAGATATTTGGATCACCGCCTTTCTGGCCGAAAGCCACGAAAAAAAAGAGCCGCAAGGCTCTATAGTTATGTTGTTATTTCACATTTACTGTTTTATAATTGGAATACAGGTATCTGCATATCAAGTAAAATCAAAGGAGGTCACATAATGCAAAAACCATCCACGGACAATGTCCCACTCAAAACAAAGATTACTCTATATCTGTTACTTATATTGATGCATCAACGCTGAGCGAACGATGTTTTGTTAAAGGGACGTACCGATGTGAATACAACATTTTTGGCGATAAATGTTCTGTGGCACATTGTCCTATCTATGCATCAGCACCAGAGGAGCTATATTGATTCTGCCTGTTCCTCTGTTAAAATTCCTGATGCGACAAGATATTCCTTTGATACATAGAAGTTCTTGTATGGATCAGGTAGCGCAGGCATCGCATCTCCTTCCAGTGTTACATCTGTTGCCGGTAATGATATTTGCAACACTGGGAGGTTTGCGGCATCATGTGTTATGGTATATCCTCTTACGCATGGAAGCTTTTGACCGTCCAAAAAAATTTCCGCATGTATTCCCTTCGTTTTTATTACGATATTAGGTCTTTTCATTATATCGCCTCCTAAAATTCTTCTCCTGTTCCGATCGTCCGGTTGTATCTATATATCACCCTGTAAATATTAGTATCAGCCGCGTTTACAGGTGTGAATGGACCGGTCCGTCGATACCCCATCTCGCGCATGGCATCCACCGCTAGTGCCGCAATAGCTTTAGCTTCAGTAAGATTCTTGTTAGAATAGGCCGTAATCTCAATGGTAGAATTCACGGCATTCTCGTTGTTTTCCAAATCATCTGCCGTAGTTGCGTTGTCCAACTGCCGAAATCCCGCATAAGGAAACGCTGGAGGACTCCCATCAGTGGATGTTCCGGCGTTGGGGCATTTGGTGGATATGGATTTTTTTACGATGGTGAATACTTTGTTAAATGGGTCATACATAATTAAGCCCTCCTGTCAAAGCATATGCCATTCACGATTTGGTAAACCTCCCGTATAACTTCTGCATCGTACAGAGCATTGTGCTTATCTCCAGAAATCTCATTTTCTTTATATTTAGAATACAAAATTTCCTCTCTGGATTTGTCAAATGCCTCTCGCTCAGAAATTTTATAATATCTGGCGATATCCTGGTTAATGTCATAACAATAAGGACTGACGTTTTTCGGCAAATCAAAAGCCCCACCAAACAAAGAAATGAACAACACGAAATCATAATGGCACACGTCTGATACTAACTGCACTTCATCGAACTGCAATAGCCAGTTTTTCAGCATTCTAGCCACATTGCTCTTTGTACCAATATGGC
>CATZVV010000308.1 GCA_958425285.1 uncultured Lachnoclostridium sp.
AAGTCAGAAAGTAAGGGAAAGACAGGAGGTGATTGTATGTATGAAACGAAAGAAGTGTTGGAAAAAGTAATTCTTGTGGCAGTTTCCACAGGAAAGGAAGAAGATGCAGCAGAATCTCTTGATGAATTAGAGGAATTGGCAAAGACCGCCGGGGCACAGGTGGCAGGGAGAGTGATACAGAATCTGGAACATGTCAACAATGCCACATATGTAGGAATCGGCAAGGTGCAGGAAATAAAGGAACTGATTTGGGAAACAGAGGCAGAGGCAGTTATCTGTGATGATGAATTGTCTCCGGCACAATATAAAAATCTGGAAGATGAACTGAATGTAAAAGTAATGGACAGAACGTTAATCATTCTGGACATTTTTGCAGGAAGGGCAAAGACAGCAGAGGGCAAAATTCAAGTGGAATTGGCACAGCTCAGGTATCGTTCCACCCGGTTAATCGGTATGAGAAATCTGTCCCGCCAGGGTGGTGGAATCGGAACCCGAGGTCCCGGAGAAAAGAAACTGGAAGTGGATCGAAGATTGATTCGAAACCGTATATCCCAGTTAAAAGAGCAGGTTTTAGAGATGGAAAACCACAGACAGGTAACAAGAGCAAAACGTCAGGAAAATCCGGTACCGGTGGTAGGAATTGTGGGATATACCAATGCGGGAAAATCTACGTTGCTAAATACGCTGACGAATGCCAGTGTTTTGGAAGAGGACAAATTATTTGCCACATTGGATCCCACAACAAGAAATTATAAACTGCCGGACGGTCAGGAAGTTCTTTTGACTGATACCGTAGGGTTTATCAGAAAACTGCCCCATCATCTGATTGACGCTTTCCGCAGTACATTAGAGGAGGCAAAATATTCAGACATTATTCTTCATGTGGTGGATGCTTCTAATCCTTCCATGGATAAAAATATCCATGCTGTTTATGAAACGTTAGAAAATTTGGATGTGAGGGACAAGACGATAATTACCGTGTTTAATAAGCAGGATAAACTGACAGAAAAACCCATATTGCGGGATTTCCGTGCAGACTATGTGGTAAATGCGGCAATTAAAAAAGGAATTGGACTGGATGAAATCAATACCGCTTTGGAGCAGGCATTAAAATCCATGCGGGTGCTGGTAGAAAAAGTGTTTGACTATTCTGATGCAGGAAAGATAGGTAAGATTCGCAAATATGGTCAGTTAATCAGTGAAGAATATAAGAATGATGGAATCTATGTAAAAGCCTATGTGCCGTCATCCATGGCAAAACAACTATAGAGGATTTGACAAAGGTGTGTAGATGTGGTATATTTTCGTTAGTTTAGCGTGGTAAAGTGATAGCATGCAAAAAATAAAGTGGAGGAATTATTATGAGAAAGAGAATTGCGTTATTATTATCCGTTGTTATGGTCGCATCTTTATGTATGGCAGGATGTGGCAGCAAGGATTCAAAGAATGAGGAAAAAGTTTACGCTGTGGAGGCAGGTTCTGCAGGAGAAGCGGCAGCCAAGGATAAGAATTGGAAGATGAATTCCGTTGCATCTCAGGCAGATGCTTTGATGGAAGTAAAGTCAGGTACATCTGACGCTGCGATTATTGATTTACTCATGGCAGGTGCCATGATTGGCGAGTGAACCAGTTATCCCGACTTGAAATATACAGATAAACTGACAACAGAAGAGTATGGTGTAGGATGCAGAAAAGAATCCAATTTAGCTACATATATTAATAACTTTTTTGCTGAAACATTCAAGTCCGGTGAAATGCAGAAAATTGCCGAAGAATATGGTGTTCAGGAAGCTTTGGTAGAGCAGAAGGAAACTGATGCGAAAGAAATCAAAGGCGGTGATGTAAAATACATTCAGGATAAGGGAACTTTAATTGTCGGTATCACAGAGTTTGAACCGATGGATTACAAAGATAAAGATGGAAAATGGATTGGATTTGATGCAGATATGGCATCTCTGCTTGCAGAAAAATTAGGTGTAGAAGTCAAGTTTGTAGAAATCGACTGGGATACAAAAGCAATGGAACTGGATTCCAAGAATATTGATGTTGTATGGAATGGAATGACATTAACAGATGAGACAAAGTCTGCCATGGAATGCACCAATGCATACTGCAACAACGCACAGGTAGTAGTTGTTCCGGCAGAGTAGGAAAGATATACACATTGATATTTTGAGGCAGAGGGCGAGAGTTCTCTGCCTTATATCGGCTACGGAACAGACTTCTTGCCGGAGATAACCCTTGTTGGAGCAGACATTGACAAATACGGAATGTTAAAATTTGAAGGAGACATTTATGTTTTGGAAAGTTACACAGACATTGCTGGAAGGATTGGGAACAACGTTTGAGATTTTTATTTTCACATTGTTGTTCGCATTACCATTAGGATTAATTATTTCTTTTGGTGCAATGAGTAAATTTAAACCGTTGAAATTTTTTATACAGATATTTGTATGGATTATCCGAGGTACTCCTCTGATGTTACAGCTTATTATTATATTTTATGGTCCGGGACTTTGGTTGGGTCACAATATTTGGAGTGGTGACGAATGGGGAAGAATCACGGCGACGGTGGTAGCATTTACCATAAACTATGCCTGCTATTTTTCGGTTATTTTCCGAGGCGGAATTGAGGGCGTACCAAAAGGACAGAGAGAGGCAGGACAGGTTCTTGGTATGACGAAAACGCAGATATTCTTTAAGATAACACTGCTTCAGATGATTAAAAGGATTGTACCGCCCATGTCCAATGAGATTATTACTCTG
>CATZVV010000309.1 GCA_958425285.1 uncultured Lachnoclostridium sp.
AGAGTTTAGGCAGAAACCATTAGTTATTGTGCCTGAAGTTAGTGTGAATGAGAATTTGGAAAATGATGTCGAAACAATGAATAATTTGGAGCTTTTTGGACAAAAGATTGTAAATAATCTACGTGTTGTAACGATGCGTCTGACCGGTGAATGTTCCATAAATTGTCGTTATTGTCAAACTGTTGATAAACAAATTGTATGGTGCCGTAAACAAGATAATCGGCTTTCCTACAATGAGATATGTCGTTTGTTAGAACAGCTTAAACACACTCCAGTCACTTTAATTAATTTTGTAGGTGGAAATGTACTGTCATATCCTTTCTTAGATGAGTTGTTGAATGAACTTAAAAAACATTCTTTTGGAAAGTGTTTTTATCTTTATTATAAACAATCTGTTGATTATGAGCAGATTAGAGCTAAGCTATTGAATGACCCATCTGTGTCTATAAAATTTTTGATTGATTATCCTGTAAATGAATATGCAATAAGTGCCTGTGTTGCTTTACCTAATGAACGTGTAGAATACTGTTTTGCAGTGACTTCTGAAGAAGAATTTCAAGAAGTGAGCCGAATTATTGATGTTTATAAATTGAAAGCTAATATTTATCCATTTTATACAATTGATAACTTGGATTTCTTTGAAAAATATGTTTTCCAGACCCTTGAGGATGTGATGGCTTTGTGTCGAACGAAAAAAGATATTTTTGCTCACCAGTTAGTGAATACGCACTTTTTTGGTACATTATACATTGATTGTGACGGAAAGGTATACCCAAATTTTAATTCAAAGTCAATAGGAACAATTGATGGTTATGTAAAGGACTGGGTATTTCAAGAGATGAAACAAGGGAAGATGTGGCATTGGACTCGTGATTCATTGCCTGCTTGTAAAGAATGTTTATACAAATATCTTTGTCCTTCACCCTCTAATTACGAATTAGTAATTGGAAAACCTAATTTGTGTCATGTTAAACCGTGGAAATGCTAGCTTATCTTCATAATACTCGGTTGGATGTCGTGGCAGTACTTCCTGTTTGAGATAGGAAAAGAGGAATTGTATGAAGAGTCAGCCGGAGTTAGGAACTTAATAAGGGGGCAGATATGCAGGCTATTATATTGGCAGCAGGAATGGGCAGGCGTCTGGGAGAATTGACCCGGTACGACACTAAGTGTATGATTGAGGTGAACGGTATCCGGATCATAGATCGGTTACTGGCAAACCTGGCAGTCTCAAGACTATCGAGGATTGTGCTTGTGATTGGTTTTCAAGGTGACAAACTACGGGCGTATCTGGGAAATGAATAGTGCGGAATTCCTATTTATTATCTGGAAAACCCTTACTATGCACATACTAATAATATTTATTCTCTGTTTCTGGCACGGCATCACTTAGCGTCTGATGATACTTTATTGTTAGAATCGGATATTGTTTTTGAGAAGAGAATACTTGAAAGAGTGCTCGAAGAACCGTATCCGGATGTAGCAGTAGTAGACCGTTATAAGAGTTGGATGGACGGGACTATGGTGACTGTGGATGAAAAGCAGTTTATTGTGGACTTTGTATCTAAACATACTTTTTCGTACGAAAAAACTTCTACTTATTTTAAGACGGTGAATATCTATCGTTTTAGTAAGGAGTTTTCTGTAGGTAAGTACGTACCTTTTCTGGAAGCCTATTGCAAATGTTTTGATAATAGTGCATATTATGAACAAATACTGGCCGTTTTGTCTTTGTTGGATAAAGCCGGGCTGAAGGCTTTGCCGCTTGAGGGTGAAAAGTGGTATGAGATAGATGACATGCAGGATTTAGATATTGCCGAAACGCTATTTGGTAAGAAAGAAGGGCTTTTGCCCGGTTACCAGAAACGTTATGGAGGGTATTGGCGCTTCCCTTTCTTGCTTGATTTTGCTTATCTGGTGAATCCACATTTCCCGACAGAAAGGATGCTGGAAGAACTGAAGGCTAATTTTGATAAACTGCTCAGGCAATACCCTTCGGGGAGTTATGTAAACAGGCGATTGGTGGCGAAGCACTGGAACATTCCTGCGGAGGCTGTCGCGGTGGGGAATGGCGCGGCAGAGTTGATAAGAAAGCTGATGGAGCTGCTTCCCGGTAGAATGGGGGTGATTCTTCCTACATTTGAAGAATATCTGGTGCGTGATGACCGGATAGAGACTTTCTTGCCGTTGGGGCCAGGTTATCGCTATACCGTAAGTGACCTGAAAACATTTTTTGAGGATAAGGGAGTGACTTCGTTACTGTTGCTGAATCCGGATAACCCCTCCGGAAATAGTATTCCTTACGAGGATTTGATTTCATTAGCGGGATGGACTCAGGAGCGTTCGATACGGCTGATTGTGGATGAGTCTTTTATTGACTTCTCGGAGGGAGGAGAGGAAACTTCTCTGATTGATGACAAGATACTGAAGGAGTATAATCATCTGGTGGTGATAAAGAGCCTGTCTAAGTCACATGGAATTCCCGGATTACGATTGGGAATTGCTGTTTCCGGTGACCATAAATTAATGGATGAATTACAGCAGAAACTTCCGGTCTGGAATATAAACTCTTTGGCGGAGTACTATTTACAGATTCTGGACAAATACACCATCGACTACCGGCAGGCATGTGCCCGCTTTAGAGAGGAAAGAGCGCTCTTTTTTGAAGAACTTCAGGAGGTAGGCTATTTAGCGGTATTTCCTTCACAAGCAAACTTCTTTTTATGTGAAGTGACCCATAAGTACAGCGCCCGAGAGCTTGCGGA
>CATZVV010000310.1 GCA_958425285.1 uncultured Lachnoclostridium sp.
CAGTGTGCTCACACCTTTTGAATGCGGTTCTTTTACAAAGCTTTTTTCAAAAGATGTTGTGAATAAATGTTTTCGAGAGAAAAAGGTTGTATTTTTAGCAGGGGGAACAGGGCATCCATACTTTTCTACGGATACTGCAACCGCATTACGTGCAATCGAGATTGATGCGGATATTATTTTGGCGGCAAAGTCAATTGATGGAGTTTATGATTCGGATCCAGCCAAAAATCCAGAAGCGAAGAAGTATGATCGGCTTTCGATTTCTACTATCATTGATGAGAAACTTGGCGTTGTCGATTTGGCGGCAGCAGTTTTGTGTTATGAGAATCATATGCCAATGATGGTATTTGGATTAAATGAAGAAAATAGTATTATTCATTCGGTTTCCGGAAAATGTACCGGAACGATGATTGAAGTAAATTAAGTTGATATTTGGAGGAAGATTATGGAATTCAATGTGTTAGAAGAAAAGATGAAAAAGACGCTGCAAAGCTTAGGGGATGAGTATACTGCAATTCGGGCAGGACGTGCAAATCCTAGAATTTTAGATCGTATTACAGTAGATTATTATGGTACGCCTTCTCCATTACAGAGTGTGGCAAATGTTTCTGTTCCGGAGGCGCGTATGATTCAAATTCAGCCTTGGGAAGCAAGTCTGATTAAAGAAATTGAAAAAGCCATATTGGCTTCAGATTTGGGCTTGACACCAGCCAATGATGGAAAAGTAATTCGTCTCGTATTTCCGGAATTAACGGAAGAACGGCGTAAGGAACTTGTGAAAGACGTAAAGAAAAAGGGTGAAAATGCTAAAGTTGCCGTAAGAAATATCCGCAGAGACGGAAATGATGCTGTTAAGAAGCAATCAAAGGCAAACGAGATTTCAGAGGATGAAGCTAAAGAGGCAGAGGATAAAATTCAGAAGCTGACGGATAAGTATATCAAAGAGATTGACGAAGCGATTGAAGCAAAATCAAAAGAAGTATTAACCGTATAGATTTCGTAGGACAGTTATTTTTTTGTATGCATTGCATCGGAAAGTGTCTGTCCTTCCTTGTTGAAAGGATATAAAAATGGAACAAAGAGAGTTAAAAATTCCACAGCATGTGGCTATTATACTGGATGGTAACGGAAGATGGGCAAAAAAACGGTTTCTTCCGAGAAATGCAGGACATGCGCAGGGAAGTAAAACAGTAGAGAAGATGTGTGAAGAATGTGACAGAGCCGGTATTAAATATTTGACAGTGTATGCATTTTCGACAGAGAATTGGAAACGTCCTAAAAAGGAGGTAAATGCATTAATGGATTTACTTCGGAAATATTTAAAGGACTGTGTTAAGCGTAGTATGAAAAATAATATGAAAGTAACGGTAATTGGAGATATTGCACCGTTAGATGATGATTTGAAGCAGAGAATTGCAGAACTGGAGGAAGCATCAAAGGAAAATACAGGGCTTCATTTTCAGGTTGCTTTAAACTATGGAAGTAGGGATGAGATTACAAGGGCAGTACAGAAAATCTGCCGAGAGGTAAAAGAAGGTGCTCTCTCTGTTCAGAATGTAGATGAAAATTGTATTTCAAATCATTTGGATACATGTGGAGTGCCAGATCCGGACTTACTGATTCGAACAAGCGGAGAACAGCGGCTATCCAATTTTTTGTTATGGCAGCTTGGATATACAGAATTTTATTTTACTGATATATTATGGCCAGACTTTGATCGAAAAGAGTTGATGAAGGCGATTGAATTTTATAATAGCAGAGATCGAAGATTTGGTGGAGTCCGTACGGAGGAGGAAGTATGAAAAGTTTTGTAACACGTACGGTGAGTGGAATTATTTTAATTCTGATTGTTATTTTCTTATTATCGCAAGGTGGCATTTATCTTTTAGGAGCATTGGGAATTGTTTCATTAATCGGAACCTTTGAGCTTTTGAGAGCAATTCGGATGCAGAAGGAATGTATCGGATTTGTAGCATATATAGCAGTAGCTGCATATTATACATTGTTATACTTTAATGTAAGTGAGTATTTTGTCTGTCTGTTCATCTGCTTGTTGCTATTGCTGCTCGCTTTATATGTGTTTTGTTACCCCAGGTACCGGACTGAGCAGATTGCCATGTTGCTTTTTATCACTTTGTATGTAGGTGTTATGTTATCCTATGTATATCAGGTACGGACGCTGGAGGATGGTAAATTACTTGTCTGGCTTATTTTTGTAAGTGCATGGGGTTCTGATACCTTTGCATATTTGACTGGAATGTTAATCGGAAAGCATAAATTGCCGAGCAAGCTTAGTCCAAATAAAACAATAGAAGGATGTATCGGTGGAATTGTAGGAGCAGCGCTGATTGGCTTTGTTTTTTCATTTTTCTATCAGCAATCTGATTTGTTTTATTTCGATTCAAAACTTGTTTTTGCACTTGTTGGTGCATTTGGTTCGATAATTTCGCAGATCGGGGATTTGGCTGCTTCAGCAATTAAGCGGAATCATGACATTAAAGACTACGGTGATATTATTCCGGGACATGGTGGTATTTTGGATCGTTTTGACAGTATTATTTTTGTTGCGCCGGTTGTATATTATCTGTTACAATTATTAATAAAGATTGGGTAGAGGGGTTGTACATGAAAAAAATAACAGTATTAGGCTCAACCGGGTCAATTGGAACCCAGACATTAGAAGTTGTGCGGAATCATTCGGATAAGTTTGAAATTTATGCCTTGACAGCTGGCAGGAATATTGCTTTGTTGGAAAAGCAAA
>CATZVV010000311.1 GCA_958425285.1 uncultured Lachnoclostridium sp.
TTTTTATAAAATACTGCTCTATGATACAAAATTAAAGCCAACACCATAATTTGGATTTTTCTCGTTGATAATACTGAATTATCCTTGTATCCACCGCCTCACCCAAATTAGACCCTAATGTCATGTCGTAATTATCTCATTCATATACTTCCATACCTTTTCTCTAAGTTTCCTAAAAGGCCCTTATATTTATGGGGAAGCGCATCAACGGATGAGTAAGAACATATAGATTATGCCAGATATTACAATGATACCATTTTTTTACAACCCTCAATGTAATCATGTATTGCCCGTTTTGGATTTGTATCAAATATAAACGCCTTATCTTATACTTGTACCCCTTATGATAAACAGAACATAACTAATCTGTCTAACAATATTCCTTTGATATGTGATTAATCTTCCGCAATAACAATCAGCTTGTCGTCTTCTTCAAATACTACTTTGGTGTCCTTGGAAGGATTCATGACAATGGACATGCTTCCATTTTCCATCTTTCGATATCCCATCGGAATTTCTCTTCGCTGTTTAGCAATCTCTGTCAAAGTATAGAAATCAACCGATGTGCCACACCCTACATAAGAGGATACTGGTTTCATATAAATTTCTGAACCATCTGCATCCAAAAGATCTTCAAACAGCGGAAGCAGCTTCCGATTTTCTGAAATTTGAGTTAAAATCAAGTTGGCAATCATACTGCCGACAACAAAGTCATTCACTTTCGCCACTTTGGAAAGCTTCTGATTTTCTGCAGAGTTCATTTCACTGACAATATTGAACTGATAGCCTTTTCTTGCTGCAATGTCCCGCAAACGGAGCAGAAGCAGGATTGTACGAGCATCTGCCATTTCTTCATCAAGTTTCATATCATTTAAAATCAGTACATTTTGAGTCTGTTCTGTAATCAGCTCTTCCAAAATATTATTCTTTGTGATACTCATATCCTTCTGTTCCAGAATGATATGGGTCAATGAGAATTCCTTTTCATAGCATATTTCTTCCATATTCTGTTCATAAACTAAAGTAACATGAGAGCCCGATGCCACATACTCATCCAATTCAGAAAGGATAATTGAAATCGTTGGATTGCATCCAAACACCAGAAGCTGAAAAGGTTCTTCCTGTACCTGTTTCTGTGAAATAACCTGTTCAATATTCAGCTTAGGGACCTTAGGATTCGGCTTGGAAACCCCATCATCCTCTGCAAGATGAATAATCTGATCCCCCGGTTGGAGACATTCCTCCATTGGTGGATTCAAAAAAACTATTTCTCCACGTAAATACCCCACCACCGTAGAATCTTTAAACCAATTTAGTATTTCGCCAAACGCATGACCATTAGTTTCCGGAAATTCTTCATAATAAAATTCTGCTCCGCCATAGTCGAAAAGATCTGTAAGTACCAAAGACATTCCTGGCTGCCGGCAAGTATGGGCAATAATTCTTGCCAGAATATCTGTGAGATATACCACTTCGGCCTTTCCTTCTCCGGCAATGCGAGCGGCATCCAGATTTTCTTTCTCATGAATCAGTGATACAATATGGATATCCTGACTCTCACATTTATTATCCTTCAGATATGCAACAATCGAAAGCAAGGCTTTGATGGTAAGTAAATCCTGTGAACAATTCAGAATTACCGAATGGGCAGTCTCCACAGAAGCCTGTTCCAGAATTCGCATATTCGTTGCATTTCCTGAACGGCAGATAATTTCTGTCGTCTTCATATCTTTGATATGCGCATGGATTTCCTCTTCCATTTCTTCCTTATCCCGTTGGCCGATTATCACGATACAACCGCGTTTCTGATTTTTATTTGCCTCAATCAGCTCAGACAGAATTGTGTAAATGCTGTCATCAAATCCGACAATTACTGTATGCCCTTCTTCCACAACCTTAGAAAATCCTTTTCTAAGGCTATTCAATTTTTCTTCAAATCCACTACTGATAATACCAATTAAAATACTAGTAACAAAGATACCACACAAGGTAACCACACTCATTAGGACAACAAAGAGAACATTTCCAACGACGTCACCTGCAAGCGTACCTGCATCCAAGGCGTGCATCAAACTCTGCCAGATAGAATTTCCTGCAGAAAGAGCTCCATTGCACAGGGAGCCCAACATACCAAAGATCACAACCACCAAAGCGGTTATTAAGAACAGCACCGCAACCAATGTAATCGTTCCTTTTCCCATCAGCCGGTCAAACCAATACCTTGCTTTTTCCCTAAACGATACTTTTTTCTTCATCTTCTGTTTACTCTCTTTCTGTTTTACTAATTTATAAAGATAATGTGAATTTTGAAATATTATAATATATATTGTAATCAAATACAGTCTGTTTTTCAAGCGATTTAGGCACGGTTCCCGGAATCTTTTCGTTCGGTATAAAAAACCCAGGAAATAAAAATATTTCCTGGGTCTGTATCCATTTTGTAATTCTGCTTGAATTATCTCTTTGAGAATTGTTTGATGTCCTGAAAAGCCTGTAATTACAAGGTTCTTAGGCCCTATTGTTGCATACCTGTTTATTACCAAGGAAGTGCTATTGCTACTCAGGACTTCTGTATAATTCAAAATTCCTCAAATTACATTACGTTTTTCAATAATGATCCGATGGTGTTTACCTCTAAATAAACATCATACAATGTAGCAAACAAATTGATATAAGTAACATGGTAGTTTGCTCATAATTAAAATAAATAGTATTTCTAAAACAGTGATGTTTT
>CATZVV010000312.1 GCA_958425285.1 uncultured Lachnoclostridium sp.
CGCATCATTTTTAATAAAATCAAGAAAGGTTTTTAATTGTATCTTTGTAATGGCCTCACGAGTGACCGCGTAATTTACCAGTACAGTTGAAAGCTGAAATTCAAAAGGATTCTTCCTTAATATATCATCATCAACTGCCAATTGGAATGCAGGTCTCACAACACCTCTGATAGAGTGAATTGCTGAATAGCTTTTCTTATCCACCTGCTGTAATTTGATGAGCCATTCTTTTGCATCGGATAATCTTACTTTATCGATTCTCCTGTCTCCGAATGGATCCTTCTCAAGCAGATTCATCACTGTTCCATAACCTGCTCTGGTTGTATGCTTAACGCCTGTCTTTGTCGCAATGTACTTGCTGACTAATTGACTAACCGTTAAGCCGCCTCCATCAGGAACAATCATATCATCCAGATCTCTATTGATAAGCTTCTCCTGGTCTCGTAAAGGTGCATTATCTTTTTTTCCGTATGGAACGCTATCTGTAGCCACCAATCTCCAGCTGTAAACTGATTTACGCTTTCCATTGGCATCAATATATCTATATTTATAGCGTCCATCCGCTTCCTGGCTCTCTCCTGTGCGAAGAATGCGATTCTTACTATCGCGCCTCTTTTCGCTCATTGAACATCGTCTCCTTTCAAAATCGAGGGAGCCAAGTACATGATATTCATTTACATAGTATGTATCCGACTATGTAAAATAATACTACCACATCCCTGGCTCTTTTGCTACAAAAATTTTTATAAATTTCTGTAAACTAAATCACATTCATCTGACTGTCCATGTATTTCTCAAACTGCTCCCGTTTGATCAGTGCCCGGTTCCCATTCCAAAGGACAAAATCCTCATCTGAATGCTCCTGCACAAACAGCTTCAGCTTCTTGTAACCGATTCCGAAATACTCCGATGCTTCATTTAATGTCAATGTGTACTTCTGCCACCAAGGCAGCTCTTTCTTTTCGTTACCGCTCATCTCAGGTGCGTCTCCTTTCCAATCCAGTTCCGTCCCAGAACCTTTCTATCTTCCTAAGCACCTTTTGACGAGATAATTCCGGTAAATGCTGAAAAAAGATTAAAAAGCCTGCATATATCTGAATTGAATCAAATAAATCTGGGATACCCTAATACATGAATAATCAAAACAATCACAAAAGGCAAGAGATTTAGTACAGATATCTTTGTTTTATGTTTAATTTCAGTAATTATTTTTCTTATTTAGCTTATAAAACTTGATTTTTCCATTTATTAAGCATATAATATTCTTAGGAAAGGAGGCTACAAATCATGTTATGCCAGTTTTCATTTCAGAATTTTAAGTCTTACAAGGGAGAAACAACCTTAGATTTTCAGGCAGCCACGCTTCCTGAATTCAAAGAAACATTGATCGCAGAAGAAAAGGCAACTGACCTGTTACCTGTAAGTGTTATATATGGACCAAACGGAGGTGGTAAGTCTAACCTTCTCCAGGCTCTTTCATGCGTAATTTCCACTATCGTAAAGCCTGTACATGAACTGGAAAAGAACCGACAGAATCTCATCCTTCAGCAAAAGGTTGATGCAGTACCATTCCTATTCGACCAGGATTCAGCAAACGAACCCACAGAGTTCCGTATGTTCTTTAGAATTGCAAAAAATGAGTATTGCTACTACATCTCTCTCAAAAACGACGAGATTATTTCAGAATCATTATACCGTAAGTCAATCACCGGCAAGAAGTCTGCCACCATCTTTGAGCGCGAAACAGACAATATCACACTTGGTCCTTCTATAAATAAGAAAAGCATCAATACAAGTGTCAATCCAAAGATGCCATATCTCTCCTTCCTTGCCATCAACTATGACATTTCGGTTATTAGTGAAGTCATGACCTGGTTCGAGAGCTGCATTATCCGTAGCTATGCAAATCCAATAGTCGAGCATCAGATCATGCTTGCAAAGGATGCACCTTACAAGGAGCAGTTTATTCGTGCCTTAAATGACATGGACATTGATATTACAGACTACCGCTATGACGAAGATAGTCATCAGCTTTTCATGAAGAGAAACTTAGGCACTGCAGAATACGAGCTTCCATTCTCTGAAGAATCCGATGGAACAAGAAAGCTTATTGCTGCTCTTCCGGTTATTCTTCTCGCACTTCGCGAAGGACGTATGGTGATCATTGATGAATTAGATGCAAAGCTCCATCCAAAACTTTTAAAGTATGTAATTTTCTTATTTAAAAATAAGGAAATTAATCAATATGGTGCTCAGCTCCTTTTTACCTCTCATGATATGTATACTTTAAAAAATACTGTGTTCCGCCGTGATGAGATTTGGTTCGCTGCGGAGAATAATGCACATGAGAGTGAAATCTATTCTCTCCACGAAATTCGTGGTGAGGATAATGACAGAATCAAGAATACCGCAGCTTATGACAAGCAATATCTGGAGGGACGCTACGGAGCAGATCCATATCTATCCAATATGCTTGGAGGTGAATTTTAATGAGCCTAAAACCACCTAAAAAAAGCGATCTTGACAAAAGTTGGATGAAAGCCAGACGTGACAAGCCAAAGAAAATTCAACCAGAATATCATCTCATCATAACCGAAGGAACCGACACCGAACCAGCATACTTCGGAGCCATGAGAGATATCATCAACAGCACCTACTCTGACCGTATTCAGCTTGGAGTCCACGGTGCCGGTGATAATACACTAAGCCTTTT
>CATZVV010000313.1 GCA_958425285.1 uncultured Lachnoclostridium sp.
TAATTGCAGAAAGCTGACTTCCGCTTGCAATAGTGGCCTGACTTAAGTAAAGTTTTCCAAGCACAGTCGTCCTTAAATCTGTACGGCCTATATGATTTAGTGCAGCCTCAATCACATCCAAATCAAACATGGAGTATAAAGCCTTGCGTAGCTTTCCTGCAGAATCCTTGCCCTTCACTCTAAGATCTGCAATCATGCTTTCACCATCAAAGAAAAAATACTCCGATAATCCGGATGGCAGCATTTTTTCAATCGTCTCAACCGGTCGGTCTACTCTTTTCCAGTTGTAATCTTCATCTCGCTTCTGAAGAGAAAGATCTTCACCTATTTTTTCCGAGTCATCCAGTCCTTTTCTATAAGTGTACTTTCTTGTAAGAGAATAAAGACTGCCATCATGTTCAAAATCTATTCTTCCCATGACATCAAAAACTGATCCGTATTCCTGTTCGCTTTCAAAGGCAAGATTATAAAGATGATCTGTGGTTGTCTTGTTGAACTTTACCTGACCATAAAAGATCCACTGAAAAAGCTGATGTAAAGTGGTTTTTCCATCACCATTTTTGCCATAGATAATAGTGACCTTGCCATCTGTGGAACATTTGATTGTTCCGTAATCCCTAAAATTTCTAAAATTCTCGTATTCTATAGATTTAATCTTCATCTTCCACCTCTCGCTCCAACTCATTCAGTATAGCATTTACTATATCGGCACGAGCAGTTTTTGATTCGCCCGCGAGATTCGCTGCCTGCAATTCTCTTTCCGCATCTTCAATAAATGAAATCATATGGCTAATGGTTTCCTCTTTACTCATCTTCGGAATCCTCCATTTCCTCATAATCGTAAACATCTACATCCTCTAAAGTGAGTCCATATTCGGTCAACATATCATCAAGCTGATCTTGCAGATCATCCCAATTCAAAGCCAGTCTGGCATATTCATGGAACCTGCGCAATTCAATGATCGCCCACTGTCTCATATCACTCTTGGGTAAGACTATAACGTCATATATTTTAGCACTCTTTTTCTCCTTATAAGTGCGGAGTATTCGGCCCCTTCTTTGTACAAATTCTCGATAATCATCATTACTTGAAAGGATCAATGCGCTCTTGATTGATGGAATGTTAATACCTTCATCCAGACATCGGATTGCAGCGAGAGCAGAAATTTCTCCCTTATTAAATGAATCCACCAATTCCATTCTTTCTGCCATATTTTCTGTTGCCGTAAATTGACTCGCCTTATAGTCAAACTCTGACAGGATGCGCTTGATAGATTGTATATGTCTCAGTTCTTCTCCAGTCGAATCATCATATAATTTACCATCACCGCAATACACAACAAAATGATCCGTTTCTGTTACCGAGCTGATGATTGTACGTATCTTGGTCTGCTTTTCCTCAGCCATGGATATAACTCTCAGCCTATTCCGCAGCGTCTTGACTAAAAGATCCGGATTAATGCATATACCATCTCTGAAACATCCGAGAATTGTTTTAGTATATTTGTTAAACTTGGACTCTTCTTCGTCAGTAGCATGTACATAAATCGGGTAATAATAATAGGGAACCAAAAATCCTCTTTCCAGTGCATCCTCAATAGGAAGGCTGAATACTTGACCACCAAAAAAACGCATCAACTCATTTCCTTTAGCTGCGGATGTTCCGCTAAAAGGAGTAGCACTTAATCCGAGCATATACTTGTATGTTGTGTGCAATTCTTCCGGTCTTGACGTAAAACGATGTGCTTCATCAACAATTAAGAGGCGATCTCCTTTATACTTTTGAATTACATCATCGAATTTCTGCATCTTGAAAGATGTAATAGTAGAAATAATAATAAGTTGTGTGCTTGATTCATATTTACAACGTATTATTTCATTTGTGATTTGCTTATCCCACCCTTGATTTTCTGATGACACCAGAATAATCCTTGCATTGGGTTCTGAACATCCTCAGACCATTGCTTCACAAGATGTTTATATGGAGCACAAATCACAATCATACATGGGTGCGTTTTGACAAGTTCTTTTGCAGAATAAATTGCCGTCCATGTTTTACCAGTTCCAGTAGCCATGACATAAAAACCGTGATAATTATTTTTCACCCATGCTTCAATGGCTTCCTTCTGGTAATCACGAAGTTTTATTCCTGTATTCTTCGGTGCACTCGCCCTGTTCTTTATGATTTTAATCAAGTTTTCTTCCGCTGTCTTAGTATAATCTTGAACTTTGACAAAGGGATTCAGGCCATTCCACAGATTATCGAACTCCAGTTCCTCATCTGCTACAATTTCCTGAAATCCGGGTTCCCATCCCTTTGAAACACGTATTTTTTCATAATTTGAACGATATCCAGCATAGCTTGAATTCGATGAACCATAAAACACAAGTGTATTACCATCAAAGTCTTTCATTACTCCAAGCTTATCGTGATAAATTCCAGTGTCTTCTGTAATAGCTATCTTAATATCTAAAACGCCTTTTCTTATCAAATCGCAAAGAAGCTGAAGCCTCATATCATTCAGTTTTTCTACTTCACGAACAAAATCCCTAGTAAAAGCGTCTGAGAGCTTCTGATTTTTTTGCTCATATCCCAGATTAATAGCCTCTACATCCTCTTCACTTAATTTAGGACTGGCAATCAGCTTTATACTTCCACCATTTCTGGCAAGAGACAGGGCTCCATCTGTAATTGTTTCCAATACACCGGAA
>CATZVV010000314.1 GCA_958425285.1 uncultured Lachnoclostridium sp.
ATGGGGTTGAATTTTGAGCAAATCGACTTCCGAAACCTCGCCCAACCCTTCTTCACACGCACGGAATTTTTTCAAATTTTGAATTTGTTAAAGCATTAACGTTTTATTTGTCGGACATTCATGTGGTTATTATAAAAAACAGAATATGGTGAAATTTGTAATGCCCGATAATTTATCCGATGAAACACAGAAGTTTATAAAGGATGTGGTAAAAGAGCTAAATGCTAGAAAAGCTATTCAGAATATTGATCTCGGAGCTATTAGAATGCTTGCAACCAGCTACGAGATGTATATGCAGGCAACTGATATCCTGCTTAAAGAAGGGCCCGTTATTGAGATAAAATACGAAAAAGCAGCTAATCCGGCTCAAAATATTGCCACTAAAAACTATGCTCAGGTAATGAAAATCATGACAGAGTATGGTTTGACTATTAAAAGCCGTGGAAATATTAAGGCTATGAAATCAGAAGATAAAAATGATTCTCCTTTAGACCAATTTTTAAAGAAAGGGGCCCGTGAGAGACGATGAAAGGATACTATCAATATGCCGCTGATGTTAGAGATGGCAAGATTGTAGTGGGAGAGTTTATTAAGCAGGCCGTCGAACGGTTTTATGTTCTTTTTGAACGGGATGATATAGATTTTAGAGAGAATCGGGCGGATTATGCTATTGAATTTATTTCTTTGTTGAGGCATTACACCGGTCGTCATGCCGGAAAATCGTTTACGTTACTGCCTTGGCAAGAGTTTGCAGTAGCAAGTATCTACGGATTCTATAAAAAAGATGAGGATGGCTCTTGGTGCAGGTTGGTTTCATCTGTATACATTGAGATGGCCCGTAAAAATGGCAAGTCGGCTTTTGCGGCTGCACTTTGTCTATATCATCTTATCGCCGATGGCGAGTCGGCTGCGGAAGTCTACTTGGCGGCTAACAGTAAAGATCAGGCAAAGGTTAGTTTTACAATGTGCCGTAACTTTGTATCCGGGCTTGATCCTAAGCATCGGTATCTTGTGTCTTTCCGCGATCAAATAAACTTCGATAAAACATTGTCGTTTTTGAAAGTGCTTGCCGCTGATTCCAGCAAATTAGATGGCCCTAATCCGTCTATGTTTTTACTTGATGAATACCATGCGGCTAAAAATTCAGGTTTGAAAGATGTACTCCAATCCGGGCAGGGTATGCGTGATGATCCGATGAGTATCATTATCACTACCGCCGGTTTTGATAAATTGGGTCCATGCTACCAGTTTCGTGAAATGTGTACGGAAGTGTTGAAGGGCTTGAAAGAAGATGATACCCTTTTTGCTTTGATTTATGCTTTAGATGAAGGGGATGATTGGAAAAATGAAAAAGTGTGGGGCAAGAGTAATCCTAATTTAGGGGTCACAGTAAAGCCTAAATATTTGAGGGAACAGGTTCAAAAGGCAATAAATTCTCCTTCAGAAGAAGTTGGAATCAAAACGAAGAATATCAATATGTGGTGTGATGCGGAAACTGTTTGGATACCGGATCACTACATCCTTAACGCTTCTGCCAATCTTGATTTCGAGCAATTCCGGGACATGGATTGCTATGCAGGTATTGACTTATCAAGTACGAGTGATCTCACCTGTATGAGTTTTATGTTTCCGACTCAGGACAAATATTACTTTAAAACCCTGTATTATCTTCCAGAGGCGGCGCTACAAGAAAAACGATTTAAGGATTTGTATGGCGATTGGCGTAGGCAGGGATTGATTACCATTACGCCGGGCAATGTAACGGACTATGATTATATACTCAATGACCTGATGCGTATCCGGGAGATTGTTTTCATTCAAAAAGTGGCTTATGATGCATGGAACGCAACACAGTTTGTTATCAACGCCACAGATCAGGGGTTGCCGATGGAGGAGTTTTCCCAAGCATTGGGAAACTTTAACCGTCCCACAAAGGAAATGGAGCGCTTGCTATTATCCGGACGGGCAGTGATTGACAACAATGTCATTAACCGGCATTGTTTCCGCAATGTGATTATGGCACGGGATCGGAATGGAAATACCAAACCGTCGAAGCAGTTTGAAGAGAAGAAAATAGACGGAGTAATAGCCAAGCTGGAAGCCCTTGGCATTTATCTGATGTCTCCGCGGTACGGGGAATTCTATTAACTGTCGGACAATTTTCTGGTTAGATGGTAAAAGGAAAACAATGAAAATACCAATTATAAATATTGAGATTAGAAAAGCGTCCAAACAGGAGGTATCTAATATAACTGCTTGGAGTTCCGGTGGAAGATCGCTGTTGTTGAGCCGTGATAAGCCAATGTTGCTTTCTACTGTTTATCGGTGTGTGGACTTGATTTCTGACAGTGTGGCTGTCTTGCCATTAAAAACCTATCAATTGGATGAAGAAGGTTTTAAGAAGGAGTGTAAATGGCATCCGGCTTACCATGTTCTGAATACAGAGCCTAATGAAGACATGACCAGGTACGTCTTCTTTAAAACATTGATGGCCTCAGTCCTTTTAACAGGTAACGGTTATGCCTATATCGAAAGGGATGGGACGGATTTACAACTAATCTATGTTCCTTCTTCCCAAGTAGGTATAGAATGGATAGTAGATGCGAAAGGCATTCGTAGAAAACGTTACAGGATTACAGGGTTTAAGGATCTGGTACAGCCTAAGGATATGATTCATGT
>CATZVV010000315.1 GCA_958425285.1 uncultured Lachnoclostridium sp.
AAAAGAACAGAATCACTCTTTTTTGCTTTCTCATGTGTCTCTTCTGTATATGGTTCACCGTATACGTAAATGGATGCACCTCCCATCAACAGTTCCTCATACGAAAATGTGTGTCCAAATTTCTCTGCCACACGATCTAATACCTTCCTTGCTTCTGTCACAATTTCCGGTCCAATTCCATCTCCCGGTATGACTGCTATGTGTTTCTCCATATGTAAATTCTCCTTTCCTTTTCTCCTGCATATTTACCTTTGTTTAGGTCTATATACGCAATAAACAAAAGTTTCCTTTTTAATAACAAAGAAGCCCTAAACAAGTATCTCTACTTGCTTAGGGCGAATATCTTAATCCGTGTTACCACCTAAATTCAGGGAAAATCCCTGCACTCCGTCTGTACATCCGCTCTCCGGCATACAGTTTCCGGTATAACGTCCAGAAAAACACGTTGAAGTCTACTAAGACAATCGTCCGTTCGGTCCAAGGCTCCAAGGCTACTTCCATACTCCTCCTCACGAAGACTCTCACCAGCCGTCCCCTCTCTTTGCTTCGGAAAAATATGTACTCCTCCTCTTCACCGCCATTCATCATATCCACTTAACCCTTACAACTTGTAAACTAGTATACTCTCATACCACAGCAATTGTCAAACACTTTTTTCGTGAAAACTACAAGCCGTGCACCCCGCACCGAAAATAACGCTGCAAGCCCGCTTGCAAAGCGGTATTCTTCGGTGCCGGGGTATAGGGCGACAGCCCGCGACCGAATGCCGGAGGCATGAGGTTGGCACGACTTGTTAATCCGCTCCCATGCTATCGGACACAGCCCACGACCGAATGCCGCAAGCTTTCTCACTCTTCTAATTCCCCAGTCTTCCTTCTAGCCAGATAATCCCTTGTCATCTCAATAACCTTCCCAGACAACAAAGCTACTGCAATCAGGTTTGGTAAAGCCATCAACCCATTAAAAGTATCTGACACATCAATGACAACACCAAGCGAAGCTGTACACCCAACAAAGAGAACAGCAATAAAAATCAACTTATAAACCGGTACCGCTTTGAGTCCAAACAAATATTCAATAGCACGCTCTCCATAATAAGACCAGCCAAGAATTGTAGAAAAAGCAAAAAGCATAATCGCAATACCAATAAACTTCCCTCCATAATGTCCAAAAACGGTGGAAAAAGCTTTACTCGTCAAGGCAACACCAGTTTCCAGATGCTCTGGCAGACTACTGCCAATATACTGCGCATATTCTGTAAAATCATAGACACCTGAAGTCATAATAACTAATGCAGTCAACGTACATACCACAAGCGTATCTGCAAACACTTCAAATATTCCCCACATTCCCTGCACAACCGGCTCCTTTACATCAGATGCTGAATGCACCATAACCGAAGAGCCAAGACCAGCCTCGTTGCTAAAGACTCCCCGGGAAATTCCCCGGCGCATAGCAACCATAATTGTAAATCCTGCAACTCCACCCCCAGCTGCCTCAAAACGAAAGGCATTGCTGAAAATGTCTGCAAAAGCCCCTGGTACATTTGTAATATGTGTAAAAATTACAATAAGTCCACCAAGAATATACAAGCCCGCCATAAATGGCACAACCTTTTCAGTAACAGCAGCAATTCGCTTAATTCCTCCAAAAATCACAAGAGCTGCCAATATCATAATGACCATTGCTGTTGCAACTGGGGGAATACTGAAATTTTTCTGTAACCCATTTGCAATCTCATTTGCCTGTGACATATTTCCGATTCCAAAAGAAGCCAGTATGCAGAAAACGGAAAAAATAACTGCGAGCCACTTCCAGCCAAGTCCCCTCTCAATATAAATCATGGCTCCGCCAATCCAGTTTCCTTTTTCATTTTTATAACGATATTTAATTCCAAGCGTATTTTCTGCATAATTCGTCATCATACCAAGAAAAGCAGAAACCCACATCCAAAAAATAGCTCCCGGTCCACCAAGTGCCAGCGCAATAGCAACTCCTGAAATATTTCCTACACCAATCGTTGCTGCCAAAGCAGTACAAAGAGACTGAAACTGTGAAATTGAGTGTTTATCGTCCGTTTTTCTTACACTTTTTTTCTTAAAACAGGCAAGAAAAGTTGTGCTAATCCAAATCTTAAACCTTGAAACCTGAAATACACCGGTTCGAACTGTAAACATCAAGCCAACTACCAAAAAAACAGCCAGCATATACGGTCCCCATACAAAGTCATTGACAACACCATTCATTTCTTCAATCTTTGCAACTACTGCATCCATCTAAAATCCTCACTTTTGGTTAATGTAATTCATAAGACCCTCTGCCTGAATAATCTTCTGCATAAATTCCGGAAATGCCTGACCCTGATAACTTTCATTTCTGGTCTTATTAAAAATAACTCCACTATCAAAATCAATCTCCACTTCATCCCCTGCCTGAATTTTTTCAGAAGCTTCTTTACACTCAATAATCGGCAAACCAATATTAATTGCATTCCGATAAAAAATCCTTGCAAACGTCTCAGCAATCACACAACTGATGCCAGCTGCTTTAATTGAAATCGGAGCATGTTCTCTGGAAGAACCACAGCCAAAGTTCTTCGTAGCAACAATAATATCATTCTCTCTTACTTTTTTTACAAAATCCGAATCAATATCCTCCATACAGTGTTTTGCTAATTC
>CATZVV010000316.1 GCA_958425285.1 uncultured Lachnoclostridium sp.
GTATCTACAATACCCGTCACTTTACCATGGCATAAAACCATGATCCGGTCGCATAACTCAAGCATAACATCAATATCTTCACCAACAAACAAAATAGCTACACCCTTTTCTTTCTGCTCATTCAAGGCATTATAAATCGTATAGGAAGAATTAATATCCAACCCACGCACCGCATAAGCTGTAATAATAACATTAGGGTTCGATTCTATTTCACGTCCCAGCAAGACTTTCTGTACATTTCCTCCGGATAAGCGCCGAACAGGGATATCAACTCCCGGTGTTGCGACTTCAAACCTTTTTATAATCTTCTCTGCTAGTCTTCTGGCCGCCTTTTTATGAACAAATGGTCCTGCCGCACTATCACGATAACTTTTAAGCAGCATATTTTCCACCATTCCCATAGACGCAGCCAAACCCATACCCAGACGATCTTCAGGAATAAAACTCATACTAATTCCTAATTTTATAATCTCTCTTGGTGATTTTCCAACAATATTCTCATCTTTATAAAGAACAGCTCCCTTTTCTACGGGATTTAATCCTGCCAATGTCTCACATAATTCTTTCTGTCCACTTCCTGCTACACCAGCAACACCAAGAATTTCCCCTTTTTTCAAATCAAAACTCACATCATTTAACCGCAAAACACCTTCACTGCTTTTCACGCATAAATGATGAATTTCCAGGCATCTCTCATCATAGGCGGTAACTGGATGTTCAATTGAAAGTTCCACCTCCCGCCCTACCATCAGAGCAGTCAGTTCACTGGCCGTTGTCTCATCTGTATTTACTGTTGCCACACTTTCCCCTTTTCTTAAAATTGTGACACGGTCACTAATGGAAAGAACTTCGTTTAATTTATGTGTAATTATGACAACCGCACAACCAGCTTCTCTCATCTTCCGCAAAATATCAAATAACCTTTCAATTTCCTGAGGAGTTAATACAGCTGTTGGTTCATCCAAAATTAAAATATCTGCTTTTTTATATAGAACCTTTAGAATTTCAACCGTCTGCTTTTCACTAACTGACATATTATATACAAATTTTTTAGGATCGATAACTAGTCCAAAATCCTGACTCATCTTTTTTATATGCTCGTATCTGTCTTTTTTTAAAAATAAACCTTTTTCCTGAATACCAAGTATGATATTATCGGCCGCCGTGAATACATCTACCAATTTAAAATGCTGGTGAATCATACCTATGCCAAGCTTCGCTGCGTCCTCTGGAGATTGAATGGAAACAGGATTTCCATTAATAGAAATAGAGCCGGAATCCGGATGATAAATACCAGACAACATATTCATAAGGGTTGTCTTTCCGGAACCATTTTCACCAAGCAAAGCAAGAATTTCACCTCGCTTAACCGTCAGATTTACATTATGATTTGCTACAATAGAACCAAAAGTTTTTGTTATTCCTTTGCACTCAATGGCAATTTCCTTCTTTTTATTTTGGTCCACAGTTTCACCTCACTATCCTAATATGGTAAAAAGGGGCGACTAAAAATCGCGCCCCTTGCAAGTTTGCTAAAAGCAAGCTTATTCACCTTTGTCAAACTACTCCGATACTACATTTTCATAATACCACGTCATATTACCAGTAATGTCTGCATCTGAAATTACTTCACCTTTTTTACATACAACATTACCTTTATTATCTTTTAACTCTCCCTCAAAAATCTTGTTTTTACCACTTAGAATTTCTTCTTTCGCTTTTTCAATTGCCTCTTTTGTACCTTCTGCGCAGTTATCGGAAAGAGGTGAAATATCAACGAGGCCTTCTTTCATTCCACCATAATAATTCTCGCATTTCCATGTACCTTCCATAACAGCTTTTGCAGTCTCAGTATAATACACACCCCAATTCCAAATTGCCGCCGTCAAATGAGCCTTTGGAGCATCCTTTGTCATATCTGAATTATAACCACAGCCCCATACACCTCTCTTTTCAGCTGCCAACTGTGCTGCTGCTGAATCCTGATGCTGTGCAATAACATCACAATCTATATCCAAAAGTGCCTCTGCTGCCTGACTCTCTAATGTTGTATCGTCCCACGTATTCGTAACTTTGACATATACTTTTGCATCCTTGTTGACAGACTGGACACCAAGTGCAAACGCATTAATTCCACCCGTAACCTCTGAGTTACTGGAATCCATAGCTGCAACATAACCAATCTTATTTGTCTTTGTTTTCATTCCAGCAGCAATACCTGTAAGGTATCTTGCTTGATAAATGCGGCCAAAATAATTATTGAAATTTGTCCCATTTGATTTATAACCAGTTGCATGTGAGAAAACAACATCCGGATTTTCTTTCGCCATTTCCTCCATAGTATCCATATAACCCCAGCTTGTACCAAAAATTAATTTACAGCCATCTTCAATACACTCCTGAATTGCTGTTTTTACTGCTGCTGCATCGCCGTCCGCTACATTATTTTTGCGTACAATCTGACTATCTGACAATCCCAAAGCTTTTTGCATTTCTACAATACCCTGATCATGTGCATATGTGTATCCGATTTGAGTTGCCGGATCTCCGATGTGAATAACTCCAACCTTAAAATCACTATTACTGCTTTCTGTTTTCGTGCCTTCATCACTGCTTTCATTTCCACATGCTGCCAACGTAAATATCATTGTAATACAAAGCAGCAAGGCAACAACC
>CATZVV010000317.1 GCA_958425285.1 uncultured Lachnoclostridium sp.
TAATAGACTATTTTCTGCAGACACAAGGAGTAGCCAGCTATATGTAGCAGGATGGGGAACCATCCCTTAGCGGTTTGGAATGTACAATAGTAAAAAAATAGTGACCCAATTATCTATCGGGCCACCACTCAGGGGTATTGGAAGCAAGCAAGGACTGCTGGAATTCTGTTGGAGGAATTCCGGTAGTCTTTTTAAATACCCGGCTGAAATAAAGAGGATCAGAGTAACCTACTAAGGGGGCAATGGTGGACAAGTTCATTGTATTGGTAGCTATGAGTTCTTTTGCTTTGTTGACTCGAAGTTCAGTCAGATAACGCATAGGTGCGACTCCCATACGTTTTTTAAATATGTGAGAAAAATATCCCACACTTAATTTGCAGTATTGAGCCATTAATTGTACATTCCAGTTTTCTTTGTACTTTTGATTAAGCTGCATAACGAGGCAGTCGATAGAAAAGTCATTTCCTAAAGGAGAAAGAATCTGTTGATGTGCCCGGGCTATGATAGCAAGTATTTGAAGAAAATTGCTTAAAACAACATCTTCCCAAAATGTCTTTTTCAGTTGTAATTCCATGATAGTCTCTTGAAAAAGGGTTTTTAACAGGGGATGTTCTCCAATATAAAAGTTATGGAGGTTATACTTCTTAATGATATTCTTACAGTCATAGCCGGTGAAATGAATCCAGTAAATTTCGGGATGGTCTTTGGCGAAATAGGAATAGGTTTGGGGTTCTTGCGGTTGAAAGAGAAGAATATTTCCAGCCCCCAATGCTTTCCATTCCTTATTTAGATAATAGTGTCCGGCCCCCTTGTGGATATATATGAGCTGATAATCGACTCTGCCTGCGGAACGGTTCTGAGAGTAATCTTTTGTTTTGAAAATCTGCATTCCACAACAGTTGATAGACAGTGGACTAGAGTAGTCTGCGAAGCCGGTTGTGCGTCTTTCGTTTCTTAGGTGACCTGAAACATTTATCATAATACTTCCTTCTTCCTTATAATAAATCTCTTCTGCTAAAAAATATAACAGATAAAAACAGAATTGTCCATGTAAAACTTATGATTAGATATGGGAATACGGCTCTATACGCACTATACTGGTGTCGTAAATAAGCAGAATCATTCATGATAAACTTAATTAACAGAGGAGGCGGCAAGTGAAAAGACAATGTATTTTTTTGATGACAGACACAACCAGGAAAGATATGGTTGGCTGTTATGGTAATCCAAAGATGAATACACCGAATTTGGACCGTTTGGCTGAAGAGGGAATCCGTTACGAGAATGCATATACCTGTCAGCCGGTATGCGGCCCGGCCAGAAGTGCAATCTTTACAGGGACGTTTCCGCATACAAACGGCATGGTAACCAATAGTATCGCTATGGGAGATAATATAAAGACGATAGGTCAGAGACTTAGTGATAATAATATTGAATGTGGCTATATTGGGAAATGGCATCTGGACGGTTCGGATTATTTTGGAAACGGACATTGCCCGGAAGGTTGGAATCCAGACTACTGGTATGACATGAAAACATATTTAGATGAGTTGAGTGATGAAGATAAAGTAAAATCCAGAGATCCGAAAGAATCATATAAAATAGACTTTTCAGAAAAGTTTACTTACGCATATCGGTGCTCAGAGCGTGCAATTAAATATCTGGAGACATATAAAGATAAGGACTTCTTTCTGAGTGTGTCCTATGATGAGCCTCATGGTCCATCCCTCTGCCCGGCTCCGTTTAATCACATGTATGATGGATTTAAGTTTGATGATTGTCCGAATTTTCAGGATGACCTTTCTAAGAAACCATTTATGCAGCGTCTTTGGGCAGGAAAAAAACTGCATGCCGCAAAAGACGAGATTAATAAGTCTTCTGATGGCCTGTCTTTATTCCTGGGCTGTAATTCTTTTGTGGATTATGAGATTGGACGGGTACTCGATAAGATTAAAGAGGTAGCGCCGGATGCAATGGTAATCTTTACATCTGACCATGGAGATATGCTTGGGGCACATAGATTGTTCTCAAAAAATGCGGCAGCGTACAAAGAAGTAGCAAACATCCCGTTAATCATCAAGGGGGGTGCAAGTGGGTGCGTGGAAGATGCAATGGCATCCCATATTGATATTGTTCCGACCATAATGGATTATTTTGGACTTCCTATTCCAAAGCTGCTGGAAGGTAAAAGCATGCTTCCGCAGATTTATGATACATCCAAAGAAATCAATGATGTGGTATATACAGAGTTTACCAGATATGAGATTGACCATGATGGGTTCGGCGGGCTGCAGATTATGAGAGCAGCAATATCCAAACGATATAAGCTGGTGATTCATCTGCTGGACAGTGATGAGTTCTATGACTTGGAAAAAGATAAATATGAGATGAATAACCTGATTAACGATGAAAATTATGCAGAGGCCAGAAATGCCATGCATGAAAGATTGATTGAACATATGAATAACACCAGAGATTTATACAGGGGTTATCAGTGGCGCATGCGGCCATGGAGGAAAGATTTTGTACCAGACTGGGATAATGAGGGGTATACAAGACAGAGAGAGAATGAAGAATATGAGCCTCGGCAATTGGATTATGATACGGGACTTCCGATGGAATCCGCAACCAGGAAAAAGAAGTTATAGGGAAGGGAGACGG
>CATZVV010000318.1 GCA_958425285.1 uncultured Lachnoclostridium sp.
GATTTTTAAGAATGTGATAAATAAAGAGCAAATTAGTTTCATGCCTGTATATCCCTCCTTCTGCGAATAATACCTACAAGAAAAACACCCAATAGAATCAGGCAGCCAGATAACACCTGCGACACGCGGACTCTTGGCATCAGATATAGACTGTCAGTACGAAGTCCCTCTACAAAGCAGCGTATCACGCCATAGCCAATCATGTAAAACGGAAGCAGATATCCTTTTTTCTGAAATGCGGATAGGAGATCAGCATGACAATCAGCAGCAGTGTATTCAGTGCAGATTCGTAGAAGAACGTCGCCTGATGCCACTGCCCGAGTTCCTCTATGTAAACATCATACGGAAAGAATTGGAGATCTAGATTTGTGATCAGATTTCCGTAAGTCTCCTGATTCACAAAATTCCCCCAACGTCCGATGGCTTGTCCAAGAACAAGGCTGGGAATCAGCGTATCTGCAAGCGAACAGAAGGAAAGTTCTTTGACCTTGCAGTAAATCAGTACAACAGCAACACCGCCGAGGATGCCTCCATAAATGGCAAGCCCGCCCTTATTGATTTGAAAAACGGAGAGAAGGTTATCCTTGTACTGCTCCCACTCAAAAAGCACATAGTATGCTCTGGCACAGAGAATACACACGGGAATCATCCCATCTACGGGTATCTGAAAGACCGGAGAACAAGCAGCGCTGGATTATCGACGAGGAAGCTACCGCCGTTGTGCGCCGCATCTTCCGCATGGTCAATGACGGCAAGGGCGTGTATCAGATCGCGGATATTCTGTCCGAGGAAAAGGTGCTTTGTCCGTCTGCCTACCTTGCTGCAAAAGGCGTGGGTAACCGTAGAAACAGCAAGTTTGAAGACCCCTACCGCTGGTGGGGTACGACGGTGAGCTATATTCTTGCCCGCGTGGAGTACATGGGGCATACCGTCAATTTCAAGACCTAACGCATTTCTTTGTTTTGGTTTCCATACCTATTTTTTTTAGGTTTTGGTAATATCCGTGCATACATTTTCTTCTCCTATATTATCGCAATTGGCCTGTTTCCTTTATAAAAATTCACCTTTAACTTGAATATTCATTCTACAGAGACTAAAGTCATATAGCGTAAAGACCCATTCGTTAAGATAAAAATGAAAACAGAATCCTCACATGGAATATATTAAACAACAGTACACTAAAAAGCAATAGACAGAAAGAAATTTTATGGCAGGTCGGATGAAATTCCTGCATCTGACAAAAAGGAAAATGAATAGGATATGAGTAGCTTGCCACGAGGGGGCTTAAAAGTGTAAGGAGATTATTGTAAATGATAAAATAAATATGTACATTTAGTGGAAAATAAAAAAAGATGAATTATGCTGCCCGAATGTATAGGAAGGTAGGATTTGAAATTGTTGATGAAAATGACGAAGAATATATTATGATTTGTAAGTTATAAGCACTTGCAAATTTCAGGTTTCGTTCCATTCTGTAAAGAAAAATGAATAAATGTCGATAAATATTATGAGCTAAGGATGGCGTCTGTTTGGATTGGAGGTTATATTATGAGAATACAAGCGGCAAATACATTTTATACAGGTACTTACTCTGTTTTGAATACGAAGTCATCATTTCCATATGCTGTAAAAGTTGAAGGTTACGGAAATACAAGAAACCAAAGGAGTTTATTTCAGTTTGCACATGTGACAATAACAGAACATATGGTAAACGCAAAATATGGTACAAAGATTACAAACGGTCTGAGAGTGCAGATGCAGACCGCAGGTAGTAAGAAAAAAGAAGATTGGACTGAGGTTTCCAAAGAACAGTTGGCAGAAGTAAAACTACCGGCATCATTTGATAAATTGAAAGAACAAAATTCTTATTTTTATCATGGAGAAAACATATCGGATTATGAACTAGTGCAAACTGCAGTAGCATTGGGGAAAATGGAATTACCAACAGATGAGAAAAAGTGTATCCCAGACAGAGTTGCAATGGATGCATTTGAAGTGCTTGTCAGAGACCAGGCGGCTCCAAAAAACTCATGGTCAAATACATTGTATTCGGAAGATGGAAAATATACCTTTACAAAGACTGAAAGCGGAAGATGGCAGATGCATTTGATTGATGATGCTGCCATAGGTGCATCTTTGGAAGATATAGCAAATTGGATGATGAGCGGCACGCCCAATAGAAATATTGAGACACGCTACCTAAATTATCTTCATACTGTTGATCCGGATTTATATAATGTGGCGATGCGAATAGGTACCGAGGTTCGTTCTTATGGTTTTATGGAGGATTTACATCAGCAGGGAGTATTAAGTGATAGTCAAAATCAGTATGATATGAGTCTGTTGGGTATGTTATTCGGTAAAGATGCGGATAGTATGCGTATGATATTGCATGGGTGTAAGGAGTCTGGTAATTTTTTGGAATTATTGGATTTGTATAGCCCGGATGGAGCAAAATCGTTGGATAAGCTTCGGGAACAGCAATATAAGCACGGTGGAATTGTTTAATATAGCGAGTTTTATGACAGGATATGAAAAAGCAATTAATTCTCGAAGTAGAAGAGTGTGAAACACTATTCGCTTGAAAATTCCAGTTTTGATTTGACTTAATTCATAACATTTATTAACTGTTATATCT
>CATZVV010000319.1 GCA_958425285.1 uncultured Lachnoclostridium sp.
CGTTTGACGGAAGGAAGCCTGGCTCCCGTGGCATGTCTGGAGGATGATATGAATCAGTGTGAAAGGGCACCTGTCTGTGCAAGCCTCGAATTATGGGAAGATTTGTATGCTTTAGTGACAGATTTTCTGAAGCAGATTACATTAAAAGAACTGGCAGAGAAACAAAAGCAAAAGTTAGAGGGAATGAATATTTAATAAAAATTGAAGAACAAGGCCGCATACAAATCAGCAGGTAAAGCTTTAAGCTGATTTGGTATACTGCCTTGTTTTTTAATCAGGAGATCCCCATAATACGATACTTCTGATAATATGAAATTATGATTGATTTTCTAATGAAGCTCCGACAAAGCCCTTGAATAATGGGTGCGGACGATTTGGTCTTGATTTGAATTCCGGGTGAGCCTGAGTGGCAATGAACCATGGATGATTTGGCAACTCAAGCATTTCTACAATACGACCGTCCGGTGAAAGACCCGAAAATTTTAAACCATGTTTCATCAGGTCTTCCCGGTAATAGTTATTTACTTCGTAACGATGGCGGTGTCTTTCATGAATGGTTTCTTCACCATACAATGCATAAGCTTTACTGGAGGAATCCAGTACGCATGGATAAGAACCAAGACGTAATGTACCGCCGATATCTTCAACACCATCTTGCTCCGGCATCAGGTGGATTACCGGATGGGTTGTTGAAGGATCTAATTCTGCACTGTGTGCATCATCCCATCCTACAACATTTCTGGAAAATTCTATAAGTGCCAGCTGCATGCCAAGACACAGACCTAAAAAAGGAACTCCGTGGGTACGTGCATATTCGATGGCATAAATTTTTCCATCGATTCCTCTGTCTCCAAATCCACCCGGAACAAGAATACCGCTCACGTCAGAGAAAATTTCAGCAGCATTTTCACGTGTTACTTCCTCGGATGGAACCCATTTGATATTAACCTGTGCATTGTGAGAGAATCCGGCATGCTTCAGTGCCTCCACAACACTGATATAAGCGTCGTGCAAAGCAGTATATTTTCCGACAAGTGCAACGGTAACTTCTTTGTCCAGATTTTTAATATTATTTACCATGGTTGTCCATTCGGTTAAATCCGGTTCCGGACAGTCTAAATGCAGACATTTGCATGTAATATCAGCTAAATGTTCCTGCTCCATGGCAAGAGGAACTTCGTATAGAGTATCTACATCCAGATTTTGAACTACATTTGCCTTTGGTACATTACAGAAAAGAGAAATTTTGTCGCGCACCATGTTATCCAAAGGTACTTCCGTTCGGCAGACAACAATATCTGGCTGAATTCCCATACCTTGCAATTCTTTAACACTTGCCTGGGTTGGCTTTGTTTTTAATTCCTGGGATGCTTTTAAATAAGGAACAAGAGTTACGTGAATCAGCATTGCATTTTTGCGTCCAACGTCTAATTGGAATTGACGAATGGCTTCCAAGAAAGGCTGACTTTCGATATCTCCTACAGTTCCGCCTACTTCAATAATGGCAATCTGAGTTTCATTACAGCCATCATTACGGTAAAACCGGCTTTTTAATTCATTTGTAATATGAGGAATGACCTGGACCGTTCCTCCGCCAAAATCACCACGGCGTTCTTTGGACAAAACAGACCAGTAAATTTTACCGGTTGTAACATTTGATTGTTTCGTCAGGCTTTCGTCAATAAACCGCTCGTAGTGTCCTAAGTCAAGGTCTGTCTCTGCTCCGTCATCCGTAACAAAAACTTCTCCGTGTTGAATTGGATTCATTGTACCCGGATCAATGTTAATATACGGATCGAATTTCTGCATGGTGACTTTATACCCACGCATTTTTAAGAGTCTTCCGAGTGAGGCAGCAGTAATTCCCTTTCCTAATCCAGAGACAACTCCACCGGTTACAAATACATATTTGACAGCCATTTGTCTTCCTCCTGTTTAAAGTATTCTATCATAGTGTAGCCCAAATTTTTAAAAATGAACATAAATTTACAAAGTAATATTATAACAAGAATTTTGGAAAAATGCAATAATAGGTTGTCACACTTTTTTCACAGTTCTTTTGTTGATTTCTTTAGGCATAAGCATTATAATGATAAAATAACTCGAAAAACCCTTTGGAAAGGAAATGTATGCGTATGAATCCAAATAATAATAAAAATAAACAGGATCCTAATAAGAAAAAGAAAATGATATATGGTGCTACAATTTGCATTGTCGTATCTATTGTCACATTTTTTATGATCTCTTTTTTAAATAGTCAGCTGCGTTCTATGACAGAAAAAGAAATCAGTTACAGTCAGTTTTACAAGATGGTTCAAAATGATGAGATTGAGGCAATTCAGTTTAAGTCGAATTATATTTATATCCAGCCAAAACAAAAAACACGTATCATGATGATGGAGGTAACATACTATACCGGTTATGTTAATGATCCGGAATTGATTCAGGAATTAAAGCAGACGGATATTGAGTTCAAGGCAGACATTGCGTCAGATGGTGTAGGATTCGTTGATATTCTCATGTATATTTTCCCATTTATTTTGATTTGGGGAGTTTTCTGGTTTTTCATGCGCTCTATGTCAAAAGGCGGCGGCATGGGTGGAGTTATGGGTGTCGGAAAATCCAATGCCAAAATGTA
>CATZVV010000320.1 GCA_958425285.1 uncultured Lachnoclostridium sp.
CGATGCAACACAGACAATGGCATCTGTTATGGATGATGGAAATACTCAGGTACAGGTTGTATCTTGGTATGATAATGAAAATTCTTATACAAGCCAGATGGTTCGTACAATCAAATACTTCTCTGAGCTTCAGTAATTTTCATGATATCAGAGTCAAAGATTATGCATTTTATACTCGTATGAAAAAGCATGACTTGGAGATTCAGATATTTTTCGATTTAAACAATAAGCGTGATAGACCTTATGAGGTCCGGTCTGAATGGACCGGACCTTTGTTGTCATATAGAGAGGTTGACACCAAAATTCAAATAACCGAAAGGGGAAACAAACATGTTAAACAAAAAGACAGTAGATGATATTAATGTAAAAGGACAGAGAGTTCTTGTACGCTGTGACTTTAATGTACCTTTGCAGGATGGAAAGATTACAGACGAAAACCGCCTTGTAGCAGCACTTCCAACAATTAAAAAATTGATTGCAGATGGAGGAAAAGTAATTCTTTGCTCACATCTTGGTAAGCCAAAGGGAGAACCAAAACCGGAATTATCTTTAGCTCCTGTAGCAGTTCGCCTTTCTGAACTGTTAGGTCAGGAAGTTAAATTTGCAGCAGACAACAATGTTGTTGGAGAAAATGCAAAAGCTGCTGTTGCTGCTATGAAAGATGGAGACGTTGTTTTACTTGAAAATACACGTTACCGTGCAGAAGAAACAAAAAATGAAGAGGCATTTTCAAAAGATTTAGCTTCTTTAGCAGATGTATTTGTAAATGATGCATTCGGAACAGCTCACCGTGCACACTGCTCAAACGTTGGTGTAACAAAATATGTTGAGACTGCTGTAGTTGGTTATTTAATGCAGAAAGAAATTGATTATTTAGGAAATGCGGTAAATAATCCGGAAAGACCATTTGTTGCTATTTTGGGTGGCGCAAAAGTTTCTTCTAAAATTTCAGTTATTGAGAATCTGCTTGATAAAGTAGATACACTTATTATCGGTGGTGGAATGGCATATACATTTATGGCAGCACTCGGTGAAGAAGTAGGAAAATCCCTTCTTGAGGAAGATTATAAGGAGTATGCTCTTAAAATGTTAAAGAAAGCAGAAGAAAAAGGAGTTAAATTGTTAATTCCTACAGATACCGTAGTAGCAGATGACTTCTCAAATGATGCAAACTTTAAAGTTGTTGGTCGTGGTGAAATTGAACCGGAATGGGAAGGCCTTGATATTGGACCTGAAACAGCAAAAGCATTTGCAGATGCTGTAAAAGATGCAAAAACAGTTGTATGGAACGGACCAATGGGATGCTTTGAAATGTCTAATTTCGCAGCAGGAACCATTGCGGTAGCAAAAGCACTTGCTGAAACAGATGCTACAACAATCATTGGTGGTGGAGACTCAGCAGCAGCAGTCAACATACTTGGATTCGGTGATAAAATGTCCCATATCTCAACTGGTGGTGGAGCTTCCCTCGAATTCCTCGAAGGTAAAGAACTCCCAGGTGTAGCTGCCGCAAATGATAAATAATTTATTAAGATGATAAAATTCGGCAGTTACACCTTTGTAGCCTGCCGCAAATGATAAATAGCGCGAAAGCAACAAACACTTCAAAAATTTATGAATGTCCCAGAGGCATGCTTGCATGCCATCTAGGGTATTCATAAATTTTTAGCGGGCGCGAGCCCGCGTGCAGATTGGCGAAGCCAAGATGCGAAGAGAGAAAGGCGGACGCGAGCCCGCGTGCAGATTGGCGAATAAAACAGTAAAAGGAGAAGGAAAATGCGTAAAAAAATTATTGCTGGCAACTGGAAGATGAATAAAACTCCAAGTGAGACAATTACATTAATTAATGAATTGAAACCACTGGTTCAAAATGAAGACGTTGATGTAGTATTTTGTGTACCGGCTATTTCACTTACCACTGCGATTGAAACAGCAAAAGGAACTAATATTAAAATTGGTGCAGAAAATATGTACTTTGAGGAAAGCGGAGCGTTCACAGGAGAAATTGCACCCAATATGCTCACGGATATTGGCGTAAAATATGTTATTATTGGACATTCCGAAAGACGTGAATATTTTGCGGAAACAGATGAAACCGTAAATAAGAAGGTACTGAAAGCATTTGAACATGGAATTACTCCAATTATTTGCTGTGGTGAATCTTTGACCCAGAGAGAACAGGGGATTACGATTGACTGGATTCGTCAGCAGATTAAAATTGCATTCCAAAACGTAACAGCAGAGCAGGCAAAAACAGCTGTTATTGCTTATGAGCCGATCTGGGCAATAGGAACCGGTAAGGTTGCAACAACAGAGCAGGCTCAGGAAGTATGCAAAGCAATCCGGAATTGTATTGCAGAAATTTATGATATTGCGACAGCAGATGCAATTCGTATTCAGTATGGTGGCTCTGTATCTGCTGCTTCAGCCCCGGAATTATTTGCTCAGGCAGATATTGACGGAGGACTTGTTGGAGGAGCTTCTTTAAAACCGGATTTTGGAAAAATTGTAAATTATAAATAGTTAATAAATGGTCAGAAAAAATCCACTAATCGGAGCCTGTGAAAAAAACTCTGTAAATCATATAAAATAAAGGTCTTTTATGATAA
>CATZVV010000321.1 GCA_958425285.1 uncultured Lachnoclostridium sp.
TAAATCCCTATGAAATAGAGCATGAAATTAAAAGTAACACGGCGCTGATATCCATTATGTTTGCAAACAATGAAATTGGAACCATTCAGCCAATCAGAGAAATCGGACGAATCGCAAAAGAGAATGGCGTGATGTTTCATACCGATGCAGTACAGGCGTTCTGCCACATTCCAATAGATGTGGACGAATTGGGAATTGATATGTTAAGTGCCAGCAGTCATAAATTTCATGGACCGAAAGGAGTAGGTTTTTTATATATCAGAGAGCCGGAAAAAATGCTGCCACTCATCTACGGTGGCGGACAGGAAAAAGGAAAGCGTGCCGGGACGGAAAATGTGATTGGCATTGCAGGTATGAGTGCAGCAGTTACGGAAGCCATGGAACAGCTTCATGAGAGAAGGAACAGGGAAACACAATTGAGAAATTATCTGATTCATAGAATCTTGCGGGAAATTCCTTATGTACGGCTGAACGGACACAGTACAAAACGACTACCCGGAAACGCAAACTTTACTATTGCAGGAATTGATGGAGCCTCACTGGTAGTGGTGATGGATCGGGAAGGAATCTGTATATCTTCCGGTTCTGCATGTTCTGCCGGAAGTGCCGGCCCCTCTCATGTCATCACTGCCATCGGAATCCCGGAGCAGTACGCATATGGCACCATAAGAATTACACTTTGCGCTGACAATACAAAAGAGGAGATGGATTATGTGATTCAGAGACTGAAAGAAAATGTGAAAAGAATGAGGGCTATGTAGAACAAAGGAGCTTGAATCAATGCAGGGAAATGACGGCATTGGTTCAAAGCTCCTTTTCTATACTGTAAATACTTTCAAGTGATATTTTTCAATGATGTCTTTTGCTTTATCAAATCCGTATCCGATATCTTTTGCCTGATGGGCATCGGAACCGACTGTCACGTACTTGCCCCCCAGTTCTCTATATCTTTTAATAATGTCCGTGTGAGGGTTTGGAAAAGAAAAACCGTTGGCGAGATTTGCCGTATTGATTTCTAATTTAATATCTCTGGAAATAATATGCTGCAAAATCATATCAATCAAATCCCGGTAATCAGCTACAGAATAATTTTTATCTTTATTCGGGCTGTACCGCACAATATAGTCCATGTGGCCAAGGGTATCTATCCGGTCAAACATCTTTAAGCCTTCCAGCAGAGTTATGAAATAAAGTTCAAAAGCCTCCCGGTCATCTTTATTTTCCCAAAATTTTGAATAATATGGGTCCATATTGTCCACAATATGACAGGAACCAATTACAAAATCGAACGAATTGGAAGCAATCAGGTTCCGGCATTGGGCTTTCGTGCCTGCCATCAGGCCAAGCTCAATGCCTTTTATAATTTGAATTTGGCCGGAATATTTTTTCCTAACATTGCTAATGGAAGAAGAGTAATCTTCTATATTAATAGAAGGAAGTTCTCCCTCGACAGGCCAGTCAAAATCCTGATGGTCTGTAATGGCAATTTGTTTCATGCCAACGGTAATGGCGCGTGTTACAATATTGTGAATTTTTTCATCTGAGTCAAAAGAAAACTCACTGTGAACATGATAATCTGAAAACATAATCTTCTCCATATATAATTTGTATTTTAATGTAGTAACAGTTCAAATCCACTGTTATGATTAACAATTAAATAAAATATAACAAATTGCCCGTAAGCCGTCAATTTGTAACAGTTCAGCCATGGCTCCCCAAACAGCTCGAATCCGCTTCGCTACTTCTCGCTGTTGGGGTTCACCATATAATCTGACAAATCCTTACCAAATTGCTTGCGAGCAATCAATTTGATAAGAATTTATCAGATTGCATGGCTGAATTTGACAAAATTTTAACAAAAAACCAAGAAAAACCACAAAAATATCTTGATATTTGTAAACTTATTATGTAAAATAAGCAATAGGTTAATGTTTATTAACAAAATTTATTCTTTATTTTTTAGGAGGAAAAATCAAATGGCAGTTAAAGTTGCAATTAACGGATTTGGACGTATTGGACGTCTTGCTTTCAGACAGATGTTTGGCGCTGAAGGTTATGAAGTAGTAGCTATCAATGACTTAACAAGTCCTAAGATGTTAGCTCATTTATTAAAGTATGATTCATCACAGGGTAAATATGAAAAGGCTGATACAGTTTCATCTACAGATGATTCTATCATCGTTGACGGAAAAGAAATCAAAATTTATGCAGAAGCTGACGCTTCAAAATGCCCTTGGGGAGAATTAAACGTAGACGTTGTTTTGGAATGTACAGGATTCTACACATCTAAGGCAAAAGCACAGGCTCACATTGATGCCGGTGCAAGAAAGGTTGTTATTTCAGCTCCTGCTGGAAATGATCTTCCTACAATCGTTTACAATACAAACCACGAAACATTAAAGCCGGAAGATACAATTATCTCAGCAGCTTCATGTACTACAAACTGTTTAGCACCTATGGCTGATGCTCTTAACAAATACGCAGAAATTCAGTCAGGTATCATGGTAACAATCCATGCTTACACAGGTGATCAGATGACTCTTGACGGACCACAGAGAAAAGGTGATTTAAGAAGATCCCGTGCAGCAGCAGTTAACATCGTTCCTA
>CATZVV010000322.1 GCA_958425285.1 uncultured Lachnoclostridium sp.
ACAAAAGACGAGTCAGAGGTTACAATTGAAGCTGATACAATTGTGAATGCACTCGGGTCTAAGAAGAATCTCTTCGACGACAGTAAGCTGACAGTTCCATTTGTATATGTTGGAGACTGCAGCGGTGAGAGAACAGCAGATATCTCAGCAGCAATCCGCAGCGGATATCAGGCTGGAAATGAAATCTGAGAATTTTTAAATTTTATTCAGTAAGAAAATAAGTAAAATATAGGGTGATGCTGTAAACAGAAAATCTGTAGACAGTATCACCCTGTTTCAGTTATAATAAAATAAAATTTTTGTTATAAAAAATGATAATGGAGCAAGACTATGATAAACAAAGAACTATTTTATAAAGTAACATTAATTGATTGTAACGGAAAAGAATTGGAAGTTGCTAAATTTCTGCAGATTTTAACAGGAGTGGAAAAAACAGAAACAAGAAGAATTGTAGCGAGTTTGCCGTGTGTTTTGTATGAAGAGCTTGACGGAGAGGCGTGTTCTTATATTGAGGAGGCACTGGATTTCTATACAGCAAAATATAAGTTTGAACCAGTCGGTGATGAAAAAGAAGTGTATGAAGTAGATCCATCGGTGTATCCTTCAAAACAGGTGATCGCGCTTGGAAGTATGGTTGATTACATCGGAAAGAGGTCAGAGTTTGTAAGCATCGCGAGAAAATATGACTTCCCAAAGAATGTGAGCCTGAATGATACGCCATTCTTAGTAAAAGATGGTTTGGCAGAAGAACAGGCAGTGAACCTGCGGCAGGATCTTCGCAATATGGGAATGTTTGCGCTGATTATGAGAAGTGGGGCAGAAGTCCAGCAGGTGAAGAAGAGGGGATTTTTAGCAGGGGTGTTTGTACGTTGAGATGAATAAAAGGGTTGTTTGATACAGACAGCTGTGAGTAGTGATTATATAGCCGATTTCTTACAGAAAATTCAATTGGATTTTGTTGACACTTTTGCTGAGAAGGACTACAATATCTTTAGATTGTTAATTTAATAACATACAAATAAGGAGTTTAGGAGGCAGACAAAAATGGCAAATATTTTATGTAGTCCAAGCAAATATGTTCAAGGTGCAGGTGAGATGAAAAAGCTGGGTGAATATGCTCAGAAGTATGGTAAAAAAGCACTTGTACTGATCACAGAGTCGGGGTATAAACGTATTGAAGACGTTCTCAAAGTTGGATTTGAAGGATATGATATTGAACCAGTGTATGAGTATTTCAACAGAGAATGTAGCAAGACAGAAATTAATCGTTTGGTAGCCGTTATGAATGAAAAGGGCTGTGATGTTGTTATTGGTATTGGCGGAGGAAAGATCCTTGATACTGCGAAAGCAGTTGCTTATTACAAAGAAGTGCCGGTACTGATCTGTCCGACAATTGCATCTACAGATGCGCCATGCAGTGCACTTTCTGTTATTTATACTGATGAAGGCGTATTCGAAGAATACTTATTCCTCCCAGCTAATCCAAACATGGTTCTGATGGACACAGAAATCATTGCAAAATCACCAGTCAGACTGACAGTTTCCGGAATGGGTGATGCACTTGCAACTTATTTTGAAGCAAGAGCCTGTCAGGCTAGCGAAGCAACAACTTGTGCTGGTGGAAATGTTACTATGGCAGCGATGTCACTCGCAAAACTGTGCTTTGATACATTGATGAATGAAGGTGTGAAGGCAAAACTTGCTCTGGAAGCAGGAGCCTGCACAAAAGCTGTTGAGAAGGTAATTGAAGCTAATACATTGCTTAGTGGAATCGGATTTGAGAGTGGCGGTCTTGCAGGAGCACATGCAATCCATAATGGATTCACAGTTTTGGACGAGTGTCATCATATGTATCATGGAGAGAAAGTTGCATTTGGAACAATCACACAGCTTGTTCTGGAAGACATTCCGGCAGAAGAACTGGAAGACATTATAGATTGGTGCATTGAACTGGGACTTCCTGTTACATTAAAAGAACTTGGTATTACAGAAGTGACAGACGAGAAGCTTATGGCAGTTGCGACAGCAGCCTGTGCAGAGAATGATACACTTCATAACATGCCATTTGAGGTGACACCTGAGACTGTATGCGCAGCAATTAAAGCAGCAGATGCTTACGGAAGATATTTCCTGGGAGAATAGAATATAGGAAATAGGACACCATTTCGTTAAAATAGAAAAACCAATTTGACAAACTGATTTTCTGTGGTATAATTTTCATGCTGTGAAAAACAGCCGACAGTTCATTTGTACCTTCCTGTCGAAAAACAAAACCAGGGCTAGTTAAGAAGATTCTAGGCTCTGCGTGCAAAGAAGTACGCAGAGCTTTTTATATTCAGGAAATATTTTCCATATATATAAAACGCTCCGCTTAGGATACACAGCTCTTAAAAGGTACATACATTTCAAATACAGGAGAGTTGAAATATGTATTATTTGCAAACAAAAGCCAGTTTTGACGCAGCGCATTTTTTATGGAAATACGAAGGAAAATGCAGAAATATCCACGGACATCGTTGGAATGTTGTTGCAAAAATCAAAAGTCAGGAGCTGGAGCAAGAAGGACAGACACGAGGAATGGTAGTGGACTT
>CATZVV010000323.1 GCA_958425285.1 uncultured Lachnoclostridium sp.
GTAGAGAGAGCCAATGATGCCGGTGGAAAAGATAACATAAGTGTGATTTTGATAGAAATATAAGGAGTGAACGACATGGTCAAATTGGGGATGATGATAAGCGATCGCTATGAGATTCTCGAAAAGATAGGAAGTGGCGGAATGGCAGATGTTTTTCGTGCAAAATGCCATCGCCTGAATCGCTTTGTCGCAATCAAATTTTTAAAGCAGGAATATAGTCAAGATGTGAAATTTGTAACAAAGTTTCGTGGAGAAGCGCAGTCTGTTGCAGGGCTATCTCATCCCAATATCGTAAGTATTTATGATGTTGGTGAGGATGGTGATTTATATTATATTGTAATGGAATATATAGAAGGGATTACCCTGAAAAGATATATAGAGGAAAAGGGAAAGCTTTCTGTAAAAGAGGCGGTTGGAATTGGTTTGCAGATTGCTGCAGGACTCAATGCAGCACACAATAATAATATTGTACACAGAGATATTAAACCTCAGAATATATTGTTGTCCAAAGATGGTACGGCAAAAGTAACTGATTTTGGAATTGCTAAGGCCGCCAGTTCGAATACGATTACATCAAATGCAATGGGCTCTGTACATTATATTTCACCAGAGCAGGCAAGAGGTGGATTTAGTGACGAAAAGAGTGATATTTACTCGCTTGGTGTTACAATGTATGAGATGTTAACCGGAACCTTGCCATTTACAGGTGAAAGTCCGGTTGCGGTTGCGTTGGCGCATGTACAGGAGGATGCTGTTCCGGTAGCAGCCCTGGATGCAACAATTCCGGTCGGTTTGAGCAAGATTATTGAGAAATGTATGCAGAAGAAGCAGGAACTCCGGTATTTATCAGCGGCGGCTTTGATTGCTGACTTAAAAATGTTTCTGGCAGATCCGTCCGGAGAATATGGTGTAATTGAATCGCTTTCGAATAATTCACCTACTAAATTTATTCCGGTTGATGAGGTGAAAAAGGCAAGGCAGAATACAATTGCTACGGAAGAGAAGAAAGAAGAGGCTGAGGATGGAGACAGTGATGTAGATCCAAAGCTCGAAAAGGCGCTTGTAATTGGCAGTATCGTAGTAGCAATTATTATTGGTTTGGTTATTATCGTGATGCTGGCAAAATTTCTGGGGCTGTTTGGAGGCTCTTCCTCAAAGCAGGAGGAACCGGCAGCATCGGCAGCACCGTCTGTAACGAGCACTGCTTCGGCAGTAACCGGAAATCTTGTTGAAGTGCAAGATGTAACGAATCAAAAAGAAGAGGAAGCAAAAACAAACCTTAGTAATGATGACTTGGTTACTACAGTTGTAAATGAAGAATCAGATACGGTTGAAGAAGGGTATGTAATTCGTACAAATCCTGTAGCAGGTACACAGGTAGAAAAGAATTCTACTGTTGAACTTGTGGTTAGCAGCGGACCGGTGAAAGAGACAGTGCCTGATGTGATAAATAAAAGTCTTACGGATGCAACAAATGAGTTGACAGAAGCAGGATTTAAAGTAAAAGTAGGAGATGCTGTAAATAGTGATACAGTAGCTGTCGATTTGATTGCTAAAACTTCTCCGGCAGCAGGCAAAGAGGTAGAACCGGGCAGTGCAATTACAATTTACAAGAGCAAGGGAAAAGCAGAAACGTATAAGAAAGTTCCGGATTTAACTGGTTTGACACAGAGCAAGGCAAAAGCAGCTTTGATAAATGCAGGGCTTCAGCTTGGAAACGTAAGCTCAAATTATTCCAGTACAATTGCAAAAAACCGTGTTTGCGGTCAGAGCCAAAGTACAGGAACGAAAGTAAAAGCGGGAAGTAAAATTGATATTACCTTGAGTCTTGGAAAGAAGACCACTTATAAATATTATGGTTCAGTTACCATTTCCTCAAATCCGTTTACAGAGGATGAAGCACCTGCTACCATTAAGCTTGTTTTAAGTCAGGATGGAACGACCAGAACTATTTTGGAAGAACAGATGTCTTATTCCCAGTTCCCGATGACACAGAATGATATTGAGGGTACAAGTGTGAACGAAGGAGAAGTGAAAGTTTATAAAGACGGACAATATGTAGCAACTTATAATATTAGTTTTAGTAAGGTTGCACAGTAATGACAGGGAAGATTATAAAAGGAATCGGGGGTTTTTATTACGTCAATACACCTAAGGGTATCTTTGAATGCAAGGCAAAGGGGATTTTTAGGAAGGAAAAGGTTAAACCCCTGGTAGGGGATAATGTTGAAATTGAAATTCTAGATGAGACGGAAGGACTGGGAAATATTCAGCAGGTTATCCCCCGTCACAATCAATTGGTACGTCCGGCTGTGGCAAATGTAGATCAGGCACTTGTTATTTTTGCAGTTGCCAATCCGGTTCCCAATTTGAATTTACTGGATCGGTTTGTGCTTATGATGGAAAGCCAGAATGTGGAGACTGTAATTTGTTTTAGCAAGATAGATGCAGCGGCAGAACAGGAAACGAAAGACTTACTGGATGTTTATACAAATTGCTCAAATTATGTCTTTGCGATAAGTACAAAAGAAAATTCCGGAATGGAGGAGTTTTTCCGAGTACTTGAAAAGAAGA
>CATZVV010000324.1 GCA_958425285.1 uncultured Lachnoclostridium sp.
AATTCGTATTTCTTTTAGTAAGGCAAAGAATACTACCGGAAAAGAGGAAGGAGGAAACGTATCATATCATAAAAAAAATCGCTATAAAGCCGGAGATCGAGTTCTTGTTAAAAAATGGGATGATATGGTTGCTGAATATGGTTTGGATGAGGATGGAGATATTAATACATCGCCAGTGTTTGTACGTACTATGAAGGAGTATTGCGGTAAAATTATGACCATATCTGAGAGTTCAGAAAATGGAATATATGATTTGGTCGAGGATGAAACCGGATGGAGATGGGGTAACGAGATGTTCAATGGTGCCGAACAGGAGTAGATAGATAAATTTCAAAGTTAAAAGTTTAGGAGGAAAGATCATGGCAACAACAGAAAAAATGACAATACATAAGGCATTAGCAGAACTGAAAGTGTTGGATAAGAGGATTGTAGCAAGCGTCAGCACACAGTTTTGTGTTGCAAACAAACATTCCAATGATAAGATTTCTGGGATTACAGTGAGCGATTGGAAGGATATTGTAAAAGCGAATTACCAGAAAGTAAACGACTTGATTCACAGGAACGAAGCGATTAAAAGACAGGTTACTCTTTCAAACGCTATCACAAAAGTAAAAATCGGAGAAGATGAATATACGGTCGCAGAAGCAATTTGGATGAAAAATCATGGGATGGATGCATATAAGTTGCTGCTTCGGACACTTCAGAAACAGTACGGAGAAGCAAAAGTTCAGTGTGAACGGGAAAATGGAGAATCCCTTGAGAAACGTGCTGACGAATATGTATTTGGATTATTCGGTTCCAAAGAAAAAGCAGCAGGAGATGAGATCGAAAATCTCCGTAAAACATTCATTGAAGCTCAGCAGTACGAAATTGTTGATCCTATCAAAATTGCTGATGAGATTCAGTACTTAGAAGAAAAAATTTCTTCTTTTGAATCAGATGTAGATGCTGCACTTTCCGTAAGCAACGCAACTACAGAGATCGAAATTACTTATTAAATAAGAAAATTTGCGCTGTATATCGAAAACTTGAAACTACAGTTCTCATATCTTTTTCTGGTCGAGGCTTCGATAGGAGTAAGAATATAAAAGAAAACTTCGACAATCATACGGCTAATATGATGAAAATATGTTCCGAATTTTAATCGGGTTTATACTACAAATTGAAAATCAATTAAAGCCATTTAGAGTAATTTGGTTTAAAAGATTTCCAAGGTATGACTGCAAAGATTAAGGACTAAAGATCAGTCATTAAGATTCAAATTTCAAAGTTTTTGATTATATCATAAGTTCAAATAATAAGGATCAAATAAAACAAGTTTTATAAAATCCTTGATTTAAGGTTTCTGTATAACTGTACTGGCATCAAGTGATCCTCAAGGCTGATATACAGCGTATTATTTAACAGTGTATTACAATAGAATATTACGTTTTGTTACAAATTTTTGTGTCACGGCGATCCTGATGGGTCGCCACATAGATCGGTAGTTTAAAGAAAAATAGGCATAGTTATTTGTACCCATTTCATTTGTAGTCCCCTCTCTTCTTTCTTGTGCCAGATGGAGGTTCAACTCCTCCCCGATCTTTTCCTCTTAATGAGGAATTTCTTGCATAAATATTTCTCTTTTTAGTTCACTCCAGACCGGAAGCAATATAGAATTGTAACGGTCTGGAATCCAGGCCCATAGTGTAACGGCAACACACGAGACTTTGACTCTCGTATTACAGGTTCGAGTCCTGTTGGGCTTGTGTGTCCGGGTCGCTCCCGGATAGCAGGTAGCATTGAGGTCCCTGCCCTGCGAAAATAAAAATGATATAGGTGTTGCTTGTAGTACGAGCCTTAAATGTCGGCGGACAGCCTGTATAAACCTCCAAGGGTCGGTAGTTCAAATGGTAGAATATCAGACTCCAAATCTGGGAGATAAGGGTTCGAATCCTTTCCGGCCTGCTTTGCAATTATTCGGATGGTCGACACATCGGTAGCACAATAAGATGTGACAGGTGATTGCAAATTAAAAACCTCTTTACGATTTGCTCAGAAATAATTGTGGTGATATTGGATGGCTGTGAACCGATAAGGCAAGAGCAAAGCCAGCGGGTGAGAAGTCCAAGTCCGACAAGTTTTGAGAGGTAGCTTGTCATTCGCCTATCTGCCAAGCGCAGAAAAGGTTTCTTGGATCGTTTTGGCGGTTCATGCATGACAAACGTAAGCAGAAATGCTCTAGTCGAGTCTCCGTAAAAATCGGACGGGCTGATAGACCGATAGCACTATTATTTAAAAGTGGATAGTGGAGGAATAGGTAAACTCTAAGATCGGTACAGATAGGTTGGGACACCGGTTCGACTCCGGCGTGGTGCGTGATTTTTCATAGGAAATGAAGTAATTTCGTTGCACAGTGGTTCCGTTTGGCAATAATCTCAACTATGTGTGGTGCAAATCCACACCTATCTATTTGGCTTTGTGTGCTGAGCCGGTAATCAATACACGGTTAGGATTTAGCTCAGTCGGTTAGAGCGACTAATGGAAACAGGTGAT
>CATZVV010000325.1 GCA_958425285.1 uncultured Lachnoclostridium sp.
GAAAAAATATTTTCTCATGCCATAAAAAGAATTGTGTCCTATTGGAGCTTTCATGATGTCTCGTATATACCAAAACGGCATTTCTTAACAAACCGATTTGATTATGTATTCCCAAAGATCTGGAGACGCCTCTTTCGCTGTGTTCTCAATCAATTCAACCTTTTTTTCAATCTCCACTCTTTTTATTGCAAGCCGTGCTGTTTGATCTGAAACATTCCCCATGTTTACGAATGGCATTCCATCAATTTGCTTGCTTCTTAATGTATCTTTATTATTTGAAAGAAATATTTTCCAATCAGGATATTGTTCACAAAATCCACAAAGCTCTTTATATCTCTTGCTTGTAATACCATACTTTTCAAGTTTTAATTCTCTTTTATTCATTCGATGCCTCCTAAAATGGACTATTGATAATCTGTGCTGACGGGGTTTTCGGCTTTGCAACATATTCGGCGAACATTCCCATCCCGTCCGGCACATCATCGGTCGGATTTTTGCCCGCTACTGTATAAGACATAAGTGCCGCAACTGCTTTCCCATACGATGATTTCGGCGTGTACTTTGATTTATCCTTAATCAGTATGTGCTCCTTTATCCATCCGCTGTTTACAATGATTTTTGTTTCCTTGTTCTGCGTTGTGAATTTCTTTGTGATCCGTGTCCGGCATTTCCCCTTAATCTTGTCATTAATAGCATCTGCCGTTCTTCCACCGGCTGAGTTGCTCTCAAACTGTACACTGTGCGGATTATGCTTTATTATTACAGAAGCACACAGCTCATCCACAATCTCTATCGCTCCATTGTCGTAGGCGCAATCTTCCCAGTAATACTTGTCCCCGTATTGATAGAAAATCGGAAGAAAGCAGAAGTCCGTTCCTCTGTCCTTTGTATCGCAGATTCCAAGAATTGCATCAGGTTCTCTGTCGGGAAGTTCGTAATACCGTTCAAAATCTTCATCGTGATATAGAAGCCCTTCACGCTCTATCGGTTCATTTTTGAACATGCACCGATATGTAACGTCATCCAGAGAATTTTCTATTTCGTGAAAATACTTTTCGTCAAAACCAACTCCGTAATCATAATTAAAATTTGATTTGCCCGTTTCTGGATCAAGGTCTGGAATGGCTATGATTTTAACCATCGGGTCTCCATCGAACTGTCTTTCTATATTCCCGATTACGTCATATACAGATGTTCTATTCGCTATATGAATTTCTTTGCACCCTTGCTTTTTTCTTGTTTTCAAGTCTGTTGCATACTGCTGATTTTTCTTGTCCAAACGCGGCTTGCTTAAAGCTTCCTCAAGTCCGCTTATAAGGTCATCACAATAGAGGTATCCGTTACATCTGGTAACGCCCGTTTGAGAAGCTCCTATGGCTCTACAAGTAAGACTTGCAAATGGTTTATACTTATTCAGATTTATCGTGCTTTCCTTTTCGTTTATCCGCTCTATCTTTACCTTTGGGAATGTTTCAGCCCACTTATATTCTTTTGACATGATTATGTTCTTTACTGCTGTATGGAACATATCAGTTACATGCCCAGAATGGCTTGACATCAAGTTATAATCATCTGGATGTCGCCCCATCACCCACGACATAAAAAACTCTCCCAATGTTGTTTTTCCAGAACCAGGCACAAGGCTAAGGCATAGAATGTAATAAATCCCGTCCTCTAAATCCTGCATAGCCGGTACAATTCCAATTTTGTCAAAGCATTTCTTTCTGGGGAGATAAAACCGCTCTTTCGGTTCTCTGTCTCGTTCGGTATACATCATGTAAGACTCAAATATTTCCGGAGCTTCAAATAGCAAAGCGTCCCAGTACATCTCATCCCACTCCGGGTTCAACGTCTCCGCATACTGCCGCAGCGCAATATCCTTTACCGCCTTTGAATACGCAAAACAGTATTTCCTTTCATCCGGGTAATCTTTCAGAATGTATTGAGACTGCGCGAGAATAGCGGCGACCGTCCGATAGTCCACGCCGCGCTCCAGAAGTGTCTTTAGTTTTCGCATATCAGATTTGTATTCTTCGAGTAATTGCATAATAAAAAGCGGAGTCCTCCCTTCTGTTCAAAGTTTGGCTCTCCGCTTACGCTTGGCTCTCTACGATATTTTATTTGTTTTTGTAAAACAGTTCGCTCAGTCTTTCTGGATGATAATCTGGAATATATTTGCAATACTGGGATAATGTCATTTCTCCCAATAATTCGCAACTGGATTTTTCATTATCCAAATGCTTAAATCCCAATCCTGCTAATCTGTGTTTTTTGATGATGTTTGCAACAGTTTTCCGCTCATGGCTGTATTCTTCATAAATTCTATCAGTCAAATCGCAAAATACTTTCGCTTGGTATTCCAATTCTGCTATTTTGAAATCGTAAAATTTAAAATAATGAGCAAAATTAGGAAAATCCTCGCATATATCTTGAACGCTTACAGTTCCATCCCGTATCATTCCAATAATTCTCTCTTTGGAAAAATTCGCATTTGATGACATTCTGTGCAGTATCAGATAATCAGGAGA
>CATZVV010000326.1 GCA_958425285.1 uncultured Lachnoclostridium sp.
TATTCTGCATATCAACCTCTATCCTTTCTTATCCATTCTCATATGAATAACCTTAGAAAAGATTTTCCGAATCCCCTGTTTTTCTGCTACCTGTTCTTTTCCATACTCAAGTCTGCTTGCCAATGCATAGAAAGTTCTTCCAACATTACTATGCGGGGCACTAAGTGATACCGGACTCTGCCGCATAATTGCATTCGGCATCATCGTATCATATGGAATCATTGCAACCAGTTCAACCTTAATATCTAGAAATTTCCCAATTACCATCTGCAACTTTTGAAATAACTGCTCTTCTTCTCTTTTATTTCTTATCTGATTTGCAATTAATTTTACAACTGTTTGTTCAGGAATATATGTAGAATTCCGATTCAGACTTTTGAGCAGTGCATATGCATCTGTAATTGACGTCGGCTCCGGTGTAGCAACTAACAAAACCTCTGAACTTGCTGATACAAATTCAAGAACTGAATTGCCAATACCCGCACCTGTATCTACAATAATGACATCTGCCATTTCATCTAAAACTTCTAACTGCCGTGTCAGGAGACGAATCTGATCCTGGTTCATATTTGCAAGTTCACTAATCCCGGATCCCCCTGAAATAAAGCCAATGTTTTCCGGACCATATGCAATAATTTCCTTTACAGATTTCCCTCTAAAAATCAAATCACCCAGATTATATTCCGGGCGCAGACCTAGCATTACTTCTATATTCGCTAGTCCAAAATCAGCATCCAGTACAATAACACGCTTCCCCATACGACTGAATTGTATTGCCAGATTAACAGATACACTTGTTTTACCAACACCGCCTTTTCCACTCGTTACAGTAATAACTCTTGCCTCACGCTTTGCAGGCACTGCCTCCATTTCAGCTTTTTTTATGATATTTCTTAATCCTTCTGCCTGATCCATACAAATCTCCATTCTCTCTTATATAGAATCTGCCTTACAGTCAACTTGTCTTTATTTTCCACCCAAAAGCTTTTTCGCGATCTTTTGTGCATCCACTTCACCAATGTCATCCGGTACATTTTGTCCCCATGTTACATAAGATAACGGCCTCTTTGTAAGCATACGCATATTCAGCAATACACCTTCCTTAGATGTCTCATCTAATTTTGTAAAGATTAAAATATAATCTGTTATCTCAGAATAAACTTCTGCAATTTCCTTCAAATCCGAATATTTTGATCCGGCATTTAATACAAGATAAATCTCTCGTTCATTTATCGGAACCTGCTCAATCAATTTTTTAATATCACTAATCTGGTCTTTATTTTTATGAGAACGTCCAGCCGTATCAATTAAGCACACATCATATTTTCGAAACTCGTCAATTGCATTTCCCAGCTCCTCAGGATCATAAATAACCTCTAACGGGACATCCAAAATGTTAGCATATGTTTTCAGTTGCTCAACTGCAGCAATCCGATAAGTATCTGCTGTAGCAAGCATAACCTTTTTTTTCTGTCCCAGTTTAAGATTTGAGGCCAGCTTTGCAATTGTTGTCGTTTTCCCTACACCTGTAGAACCAAAAAAGAAAATAAATTTAGGGCTGTTTTCCTCTGGAATAATTGGATATGTCTTTCCTATCATCAATACAATCTTCTGATAAACACTGGCCAGAATATGATCTACTGTCGCATCCTCTGGAAGTGACCTGCCGATTTCATCCATTAAGTCGGCTGCAATTTTCGGTTCTACTTCATTCTCTATCAATGTATTACGAATCAGCTGCTTACATGCGATTGACTTCTCTTCCTCTTCCGAATGTTCCTCTATTTGTCCTTCTCTCATTCCACACCCCTCTTCCTGATCAGTAGGTGACTGAGTCTCCTTTGTCTGCATCTGTTTCTCAAAAAGCTTTTGAAGCTGATTTAGCTTTTCTTCAATTGCAGAAACATCCTTCTCTTCCGAATGATCCGTAATTATGTCAGGACGATATGGTTTCACTTTCAGATCCACATGACCAATTTCCTGCACCGGCTTCTTTTCATTCACCTTCTCTGACTCCTCCAATGCAGCCGTTACCTCTACCTTTGATCTTACAAATAGCTTTGCAAGACCTTTTGGATGAATTTTCTTTATATTCATAACAACCGCACCTGACCCGAGATCCTCTTTTGCAAGTTCGATTGCCTCTCTCTCTGTTTTGGCAAGATATTTTTTTATAATCATGATACAGTCACCATCCCAACTGATTGTAGTTCAACATCAGATTCAATTTCGTTATAAGACAACACATGTAAATCATGAAATTGTTCTCCCGTAAGCTTTTTAAAATACATACGAACAATTGGTGAAGTAATAATAATTGCACTTCTTCCCAATTCCTCTAACTTATTTACTTCTACTTTTAATGCATCCATCAACTTACTGGAATAATCCGGATCTAACGCAAGATAAGAGCCCTGTTCTGTCTGTTTTACAGAATCCATTATAACCTGTTCAGCAGCAGGATCCAATGTTATAACACTTGTTGCATCTCCGCTTCCGAAGTATTTGCTTGAAATAGCCCG
>CATZVV010000327.1 GCA_958425285.1 uncultured Lachnoclostridium sp.
CAGAAGCGGAAAAGAAAGAAGTACAGGAAGAAAAAAGGGTTGTCTTTTTTGAAGGAAACTCATGGTATCACAGGACGAAAGAGCTGATGGATGATCTGACCACTAAATACAGCAAAAAAGGTGGGTTTAAGACTCCGGAAGAGGCAGAAAAAAGCTATTGGGAATACGAGGAACGTTACCGGGAAAAACAGAGGGAATTTCAAGTTGCTTTTTTAAAGAGCAAAGAAGTTATGTTCAGAGAATACCTTCAGTATTGGTTTGAACACATTTATTCTCTGCGGATTGAGACAACGACTAGAATGTTGGGATCATATACTCTGTACGAATTGATCCTGCCCAGTATGGAAACCGATGTGAAACTGAAATTTGTAACAGTAGAATATCTGGATAAATTACTGGAGCAGGTATCAAAAATCTGTTCTTCGGCAGGTAATAAAGGAAGAGAATTGTTGAGTCTGGCATTTAAAGACGCTCTGTTTGATGGATTTATCAATTATAATCCAGTTCCGGAAACGAAGCCTTATCCGAGGACAAAACCAAAGATCAGAATATTCAGTAAAGCAAAATTGAAAGTATTTCTGCGGGCAGCCAGTAAGAATCCGTGGTATCTGGAAATTTTACTTGGTCTGTTCTGTGGTTTAAGAAAAGGGGAAATTCTTGGGCTGAAATTTAGTGACTTTGATTTTGAAAAACAGACGGTTAGGATCAGCCGCCAGCTAGTAGCAAATCCTAAAGTAAAAGAGGGATTTGAAATTGAAGAATATACGGTTATCGAGCGTGATCCTAAAACAGAGAACAGCTTCCGGATATTAAAAGTTCCAAAGGCAATTATGAAGGAAGTGGAACGCAGGCTGCACTATGTTGAGATGAAAAAGGAGTGGTATGCCGGAAACTATGAGGATCATGGATATGTCAGTTGCCGGGAGGATGGAAAGCCGAGAGGGTTAAGTTCCATGAACCAGGCATTGACAAAACTTTGTGAGAGAAATGGCCTTCCTGTTATCACTGTCCACGGTCTGCGTCATATGTTTGCGACTATATTGATCGAGAGAGGTGTTCCTCTGGTAAAGATTTCCGGGTTACTCGGCCACAATTCGATTCATACCACCTATGAATATTACTGTGAGGTTATGGACGAGAAAGATAAGATCATTGCTTTTATGAATGATACGTTTGTTCCGGAGCGGACAGGGACGGAGGGATAACAGATGAAGAAATTTGACTTTAAGAAATACGTGGAATTTAAAGTGTATTCTGTTACGACCATAAAAAAAGGGTATGGTTTTCGTGTCCTGTTGAAATTTGCAGACGGTTCAGATACTACCCAGCAACACGCCGGGTTCAGCAGTAAGAGAGAGGCAAATGCCCAAAGAGATGAAATCATCGGGCAGCTTCATGCGGGAACTTATATTGTATACGGAAAGATTAAAGTGGCGGATTTCATGGAGTTCTGGTTGGAAGAGGTTATGCGCCCTAAAATAGCAGACAACAGCTATAATGGCTATAAAAACGTGGTTTACAACTATGTGACACCGCAACTGGGAAAAATGTATATGGCAACATTGAATCAAGGATATATCAGAAAGCTATATAATTCGATTGCAGAGAAATATGAGTCTATTGCACGTCTGGCGAAAACAGTCATGAATACAGCACTGGATTATGCGAAATCGAAGAATGTAATAGCGGTAAATCCTGCGGAGGGTGTTCCACTGCCAAAGAAGATTAAGAAGAAAGCATATCGTGAGTTAAAGATTGATGTAAGCAAGACACTGACGCTCCCGCAGGTATTCCAGCTAGTAGAGGCAAGTAAAGAGACGCCGATCCACATGCAGATTTTATTTGCAGTGCTGATGGGCCTGCGGCGTGGAGAAATCAACGGACTGAAATACAGTGATGTGGACTATATCAACCGCACATTAAAAATACAGCGGCAGTTGGGGAAAAAACCAAATTCTAAAGCGGAAGATGTACCGCCTAAAATGCTTACAAAACAGGAGATCAAGCCAAAAACTCCGTCCAGTATAAGGGAGATCCCTATTCCAGACTATGTGTTTGAGGCAATTCTGGAACAGCGCCGGATTTATGAGAAGAATCGCAGGCGAAGGAGTAAAGAGTTCCGTGACTGGGATTACATTTGCTGTTCCACTTATGGAAATCCAAGAAGTAAAAGCTATCATCAGAAATATTATAAAGAACTGCTTGCTTCTTTAGGACTTCCAGATATTCATTTCCATCAGTTGAGAAATACATATACGACCATTCTTTTGAAACATGACTTTAATATCAAAGGAATATCGCATATGTTAGGGCATTCAAAAGAGATTATATCAGCAGACGTCTATGGGGATACTGCTGAAATCATTGAAGATTGCTTATATGCTATTGAACCATTTATGGAAGAAGTCCTTCCGGAAAGCCGGGAAGAGAAATACTATGATTACTCCGATCTGAAGGAAATAGACGAGGCAGCCGAGGAATATTTAATGGCAGCATGACAACAATATAAGGAAG
>CATZVV010000328.1 GCA_958425285.1 uncultured Lachnoclostridium sp.
TCAAAGGATGCTCTGGCAAAGACACAGCTTGGTGCGTGGGAATACGACATTGTAGGTCCTTGGTATAAGTGCAACATGACAGATATCATGGCAGCAATCGGATTGGCACAGCTGTCCCGGTATGAAGGGATACTGGAAAGGCGTAAGGAAATCATAAGCAGATATGATGAGGCGTTTAAGAAGCTCGGGGTGCAGGTGCTTCCGCATTACACGGATGAGTATCAGTCTTCCGGACATCTGTATATCACGAGAGTGCCGGGAATAGGGCTGGAAGAGCGGCAGGAAATCATCGTAAAGATGGCGGAAGCAGGGATTGCCACAAACGTCCACTATAAGCCGCTTCCAATGATGACAGCGTATAAGAATCTAGGCTTTGATATTAAGGATTATCCGAATGCTTATAAACAATTCAAGAATGAGATCACATTGCCGTTGCATACGAAGCTGACGGATGAGGAAGTGGAGTATGTGATTGAGAAGTACAGGGATATGGTTCACGAGTATTTGAAGTAAGAGAGAATGTCTCTCTGTGAAATGTGTTTTGATGGTTTAGATTTTGTGAATGGGGAGTTTGCTGATGGTTTTAAGAAAATGGGAAGAATTGCCCGAATGCATGAGGACTGATGAAGTCAGACCGTACTATGAGGTGTTAAAGAAGAGGAGAGGAAGTCTCGTCCTCAAGAGAATGGTTGATCTTTTGGGCGGTTTTGTTTTGTTAGTTTTGTTGGCCATCCCAATGTTTGTGATTGCTGTGATGATAAAGCTAGATTCTGAAGGTTCCGTGTTCTACAGACAAGAGAGGATTACCACATACAGTAAGCATTTCAAAATCCATAAATTTCGCACTATGGTGAGTAACGCTGACAAGATCGGCACAGAGGTGACGATTGGAAATGATAGTCGCATCACAAAGGTTGGAGCGAAACTTAGAGGCTGTCGTTTGGACGAACTACCTCAAGTACTGGATTTAATCTCCGGCAATATGAGCTTTGTGGGTACAAGGCCAGAAGCAGTGAAGTATGTAGAAAAGTATAAGCCAGAGTATATGGCCACACTTTTACTTCCCGCAGGCATTACCAGTGAGGCAAGTATTCGCTACAAGGATGAAGCAGAATTGCTAGAAAATGCAACTGACCCAGATAGGGTTTACATGGAGGAGATACTACCTCAGAAGATGAGGCTTAATCTGCAGGCGATCAAAGAATTCTCCTTTTTTGGCGATATGGCAACCATGTTCAGAACTGTTTTTGCTGTGCTTGGTAAGGAATATAAGTAAAAGAAATCATGCATGCCGGAACACGGTGCTTGTTGTGATGGAGAAAAATTATGAGTGAGATGGAATATCCTAAATTTTCAGTGTTGATGTCATTATATCTTAAGGAAAAACCAGAATACCTTAATGAAGCGTTAAAGAGTGTAATAAATCAAACAGTAAAACCTAACGAAATTGTAATTGTCTATGACGGACCTATTACTACAGAACTTAAAAGTGTGGTTGAACAATATGTTAGTAATAATCCGGGGCTAATAAAAATAATAGATAATCCAGAGAATAAAGGATTAGGACTTGCTCTTGCAGATGGAGTACCACAATGCACGTATGAATTAATTGCCAGAATGGACACAGATGATATATGCAGAAAGGATAGATTCGAAAAGCAGCTAGAAGAATTTGTCAAGGATCCAAGATTAGATATTTGTGGTAGCCATATTTTAGAATTTGAGGAAAAGGAAGAAAATATTGTAGCTCGGAGAAGAGTGCCTTTAGTGGATAAAGATATTAAAGAGTATCAAAAAAGAAGAGATGGCTTTAATCATATGTCTGTTATGTTTAAGAAGAAATCTGTGCTGGCTGCAGGAAATTATCAATCATGCTTATTAATGGAAGATACTCTTTTGTGGGCTAATATGTTTATGAATGGCGCTAAAGGGAAAAATATTGATGACTATTTGGTCTATGTAAGAATTGGAAAAGACATGTATGAACGTCGAGGTGGATTTGATTATTATAAAAAATATAAAGCCGGCAGGAGGAAAGTTTATGAAACAGGTTATATAAGTTGGGTAGATTACAAAATGACGTTAATTGTTCAATTTATTGTGGCCGCAATACCGAATCGGGTAAGAGGTTTTGTATTTAAAAATTTATTACATCGTTAATTAAAAAGTAGGTAATTGATTTGGATGAAAAGTCTAATCCCCCAGCTATGCTGGGGAGAATAGAGTAGTCGGAGGCGATAAGAATATTAATAAAAAGCCTCCTATGCTATAATGAAATTGGTGTCGCAAGCCAAATTTCAAGCATAGGAGGCGGTCCAAATGGACAATAAAAGCTTATCACATACTCGCTGGAAATGCCAGTACCATATCGTTTTCATTCCTAAATATCGGAAAAAGGTTTTATACGGGAAACTAAGGGACGATGTAAGGGAAATTCTTAGTACGCTGTGCGGATACAAGAATGTGGAAATAATTGCAGGAGCCGTATGTATAGATCATGTACATAGGAGCGTG
>CATZVV010000329.1 GCA_958425285.1 uncultured Lachnoclostridium sp.
GAAAACTTTATCAAATTAATGGCAGGTTCCATTACAGCAGATGAATTTGTTTCCTCTATGCAGGATGCAGCGAAATAAATAAACAAAGAATTTATAAAGATGGTGGCATCGTATCTACGCTGCCGCCATCTGTCTTTTTGCACAAATGAATGATCACAGATAGCAACAGTTTTACAGTAGTTGGTGATCTGTTGATGTGAGATTTGGATGTTATAAAGATTTTTCAAAGTCTGGGAGATTTTCCGCAGGGAGAGCCTGAGTCTAACGTGAAAGGTCAGGCATATAAAAAAGGAGATGTGAAAATGAAACCAATTCTTAAATTTAAAACAGAAAAATATCGTGTATGCAGCCTGGGAAATGAATGCAGTGTACCTGATTTATTAGGTACCCGGATTTTACAGAACAATCTGGAATTTCATTTGGAAGAGAATGATGAAATATTTGAAGGATACGGTACATTGACAAGTTCATATCCATACCGTCAGTATAATTGCTATCAGGCAAAACCGGAAGAGAAAGAGATGAAAACAGCGATCCTTGAAAACGATTATATCAGGGCTATATTCTTACCTGAATTGGGCGGAAGACTATGGGCTTTAATAGATAAAATTTCAGGACAAAATCTTCTCTATACGAACGATGTCATAAAATTTAGAAATCTTGCCATCAGAAATGCCTGGTTTAGTGGAGGTGTGGAGTGGAATCTTGGAATTATCGGACATACACCGTTTACCACGGAGCAGCTTTTTACAGCAGAACTGACTGATGAAGACGGCAATCCGGTTCTTAGAATGTATGAATATGAAAGAGTACGGCAGGTTGAATATCAGATGGATTTTTGGCTTGGTGAGAACGATCACCACCTAAACTGCCGCATGAGAATAGTAAATTCAGGAAAAGAAGTTGTACCAATGTACTGGTGGAGCAATATGGCTGTGCCGGAATACGATAAGGGAAGGGTGATTGTTCCAGCTTCAAAAGCTTTTACCAGTGATGCAAAAGATGTAAAAAAGGTGGACATTCCTTATGTAGATGGAATTGATATCTCACGATATAAAGATATTCCTGCACAAGTGGATTATTTCTTTGATATAGCTGAAAAAGATCCTAAATATATTGCCAATGTTGACAAAAATGGATATGGACTTCTTCATGTCTCAACAAGGAGACTGCGAAGCAGGAAGTTATTTTCCTGGGGAAATAACCAGGGCTCAGATAACTGGCAGCAATTTCTGACAGAAAATGCAGGAAGATATGTGGAAATTCAGGCGGGAATTGGCAAAACCCAATATGGTTGTATTCCCATGCCACCTCATTCAGCCTGGGAGTGGATGGAACAATATAGTGCGATTCAATTGGATAGTCATTTTAATGAGTTGTCTTTTGAAGAGCTACGTAATGAATTGACAAATTATGTAAAGGATAAATATTGTCCAGATGAATTAGAAAAAGTACTGCAGCAGAGAAAGAAAACCGCATTATGTCCAGGAAAGCTGGTTTATAGCGGAAGTGGATATGGTTCTTTTAAACAATATTGTCGAGAAATTGAGAATGATCGACCGTTGTCAGAACATCTTGATTATGGAGAAATAAATGATACTCAAAAAATCTGGGCAGATTTTCTGAACACAGGAATTTTGAAAGAACCGTCAACAGAAGATGTTCCGGGAGATTTTATATGTGATGATGAAATATACAGAAAATTAAAAGGTACGATTAAATCAATAAACTGCAAAAACTGGTATGCATATTATCAGATGGGAATATATGAATTCTGGAAAGGGGAAATAGAAACAGCAAGATTACATTTTGAAGAGTCATTGAATAGGAAGAAATCACCATGGGCCTATCATGGTTTAGGTTGTTGCAATATTCTTGATAAACAGTATGACTTGGCAATTGAATGCATAGTAAAAGGCCTGGCGACAAGAAAAGATGATTTGTCATATGTAAAAGAAAGTTTCCGATTACTGTTAAAAGCTGAAGGATATCAAGCTCTTTTAGAACAATATGCGGATTTGTCCGATCAGTTTAAGGCTGAAAGCAGAATCTATTTTGATTATCTGGAAGCTATGTCCCATACGGGTGAAGCGAATAAGGTTTATGAGATTTTGAAATCGAATGATACTTATGAATTAGTGGATTTACGAGAAGGTGACAGTTCCATTGAAAGATTATGGGTAGAACTCGAAACGACTTTATTTGGGCGATGCAGAAGTATCCCGGATAAGTATAATTATTCATCAATTACAAAGGAGGTATTTTCTTGAAGAAGAATAAAACGATGATCGTTGTATTTCTGACTCCGGCAGTTCTGTTGTTTCTGGGAATTTTTCTTTATCCGATTATCAGAACAGTAATCATGAGTTTTTTCAAGATCGACGGAGTTACAGATTCCATGAATTTATGGGAATTTGTAGGATTCGGCAACTATACAAAGCTGATGAATACCAGTTTATTTAAGACTTCATTTTTTAATCTGTTTCGTATCTGGCTGATCGGCGGTCTG
>CATZVV010000330.1 GCA_958425285.1 uncultured Lachnoclostridium sp.
CGTTCCAGATAAGAAATGGCAGTGAGGAGACTATTATAGAACTGGGCCAAAGTATTGATTGGTGCCCAAAAACGTCCAATATAACCGGTAATTGCAATCATTGCTCCTATTGTAACCCCATAAACACCGGCATCCATCCAATAGATACCGAGAGCATATATGGCGCATGTTGTCCAGGTGGAAATATTGTCGATACAGGGCCAGAAAATAAAATTATATTTAACGGCGTCCATCCAGGCATCGGAATAGGTACTGCTTAAACTGTTAAAAATTTTAATATTTTCCCGTTCTCTTACAAAGCTTTGTGTGACCCGGATTCCATTAATGCTTTCTGCAATATAAGCATTTAAGTTAGAAGATTTATTACTCATAATCTGCCATGCTCTCCGCTGACGGCGTTTAATGATAAAAATCAATGTCATTAGTACCGGCAGACCAAGCAGACAGATAAGAGTAAGGCGTACATTAATGGAAAGCATAAATCCAACGATAAAAAACAGACTGAATAATTCTGTGATTGTGTTAACAATACCGTTTGAAAGTAAGTCACTTAAGCTGTTTACATAGTTTACCACTCTTACTTGTATTTTTCCGTGTGGCTTGTCATCATAGTAGGAAAAGGGGAGCTTTTGCAAGTGTAAAAATATATCTGAGCGCAACTGATGGATAATACCCTGTCCAAGTTTTGTTGTCATTGTAATTTTTATACGCAAAATTAGTACAATTAAAATATTGATTGTTAGTAAGAGAAGACAGGTTCCGATAACACCTCTGCTATTTTTAGTTGGGATATAGACATCAATAATCTGCATGAGGAACTTTGGTGCAAGCATTCCGAGAGCACTGGACACAATCATAAGGACAATCGTAATGATAAGTTCCTTTCGGTGCGGTCTAATGTAAGCATACAGGCGTTTCAGTTGGGTAAAATTAAATTCTTCATATAATTCTTCATCTTCATCAAAACGGTTTCTTGCCATTATTCATTTCCCCCTTTCCTTCCGTATTGGTGTTCAAAAACAGTAGCATAATACCCCTGCTTTCGGAGTAGTTCTTTATGAGTTCCGGATTCGATAATGCAGCCATGATCCAAAACAAGAATCTGATCGGCCTCCATAACGGATGAGATACGTTGGGCAATAATAAAAACAGTGCGATTTTTGGCTACAGCTTTCATATCCTGTTGAATCTGTTGTTCTGTTTCCATGTCAACCGCAGAGGTCGTATCATCTAAAATTAGGATAGACGGATCCTTCATTAGTGCACGCGCCAGAGAAATGCGTTGTTTTTGTCCGCCAGAAAGACCAACACCCCGTTCTCCTACGATTGTGTGATATCCGTCTGGCATTTCTTCAATAAATTGATGTGCATTTGCAATTTTTGCAACTTCTATGACATCATCTGTTTGCGCATCAGGGTCGCAGTAGGCAATATTTGCTTCAATGGTGTCAGAAAAGAGAAAGACATCCTGCATTGCCATACCAATATGACTGCGCAAATTATATAGGCTCATTTTACGTATATCATTTCCATCAATTGTGATGGAGCCGGAGGTAACGTCATGAAAGCGGCAGAGTAAGTTCATCAGGGTAGATTTTCCGGAACCAGTCGTGCCTAAAATTCCGATTGTTTGGCCATGATGTGCGATAAAATGGATGTCTTTTAAGATCACATCGTCATGAGCTTCATAAAATACATGGTTGAAGCATATGTCTCCATTCAAATGTTTCAATTTAATCGCTTTTTTTGGTTGCTTGATTTTGGGTTCTTCCATGATTGTCGAATAAATTTTCTCAACAGAAGCGACAAAACGCTGATAATCATTTGCGAGCCAGCCAGCCATACGGAGCGGGTTATTTAACATCCACAGGTAGCCGCTTACGGTAACTAAGTTGCCTAGGGTAATGGAATGATTGATTACCATTAGCCCCCCGACAAGATATAAAATTACGTTTAGGCTGGAGGATAGGAACTCAAAAACAGGGACATATTTACGCCACACTTTCATAGAGTCCAATTCGGCATCCCGGTATCCGTCATTTTCTTTGTTGAACTTTTGAATTTCAAAATCTTCTTTTGCAAAAGCTTTTACGACTCGGTTTCCACTGATGTTTTCCTGAACTGCAGTGTTCAGGCTGGAAAAATGTTGGCGGATATTGTGAAATTGTGGCTTTACATTTTTTAACTGAAAATATGCTAATAGAATCGAAATCGGTAAAATGGCAATCATGCAAAGAGCCAGTTTGATTTCTACTGTGAAAAACATAATTAGTGCAAAAATTAAAAGCAGACTGTTTTCATATACATTATAAATAACCCAGGCAACAAAATGACGTATGGCATCCATATCCCCAGTTTGCCGTGACATTAAATCTCCAGTACGATGCTTATCGTAAAAACGGAAGTCTTCATCCAGAAATCGTCTATAAACAACGTCACGAATTGTATAAAGCATATCCTGAGATACCCGCTCAAAGATGTATAGATATATATAACGGCAGATTGAGC
>CATZVV010000331.1 GCA_958425285.1 uncultured Lachnoclostridium sp.
CATTTCCTGACTGATTGTTTTCTTTATCATAAGGCGATTCCACTGTCCATTCCACAGAACGGATCCCCGAAAATGTATCTGTCACTGTAACATCTACCGTTACATCTTTTTCATACAGTTCATTTCCCTTTGCATCCTTGCTTGCAGCTGCCGCCTTGTTAAAATCAATATGTTTCTCACGGGCATGCTGCTCGGCTGTTTCAATGATCAGACTACTCGGTGTCACATATCTTTCTTCGTGATTATTTAACATATCGTAAGCGCAGGCATAAATCTGTCCTTTAAATCCTGCCTGAACCACAAATGTCACTTTTCCTTCTGCATCTGCCTGTACAATCTGTTCACTGCCTTTTGTTCCATTGGCATCTACCATATAATAGTGGATTTCCTTTACACCGGAATCCCCTTCTTTGGAGCCGTCCGTAGACGTTACAGTCACCTTTGTATTTTCTACAAAATAATAACCATAATCAGTCTCTGTATAAGAAACGCTTCCATCTGCTTCTTTATTTCCTGCTGCTTCCATATCAATGCTTAAAATTTCCGGAGCTGTAATATCCTTGTAGACACGCTGTGTTTTGGAATATTCATTTCCAGCATTGTCAATGGCTGTAATTACCATATCATAGCTGTTGGTATCTGCATTAATGACAGCATCCTTCGTGTTGATCTCATAGCTTTCCGTAACCGTTTTCTGATCCGGATAAGAAACGTTCACTAACTCCTTGTTATTAACGGAGGCCTTCACATTATAAATTCCAGAATCTTTATCTTCTAATTTATTGCTGACTCCAGTATCACTATTGTTATAGATGATTCCATTTTTTCCAACATATCCTTCTGCAGATAAAACAGATGTAATGGTCGGTTTCACTGTTTCAATCATTAAATTGCTGTTTTTCACATTCGAATTTGCTGTCGTCACAAGTGTCTTTTCAGACTGGTTGCCAACGTTATCCGTAACTGTTGCACTGATTTTTTTATCTAAATATACTTTCTGTTCATTTAAAACAGTCTCTGCCGGGAGTTCAAATACCGCTGTATTATCGCTTCCGACTGCCTTTGTCTGATAAGCTTCTTCACCTACATATAATGTAATTTCGGTCAGTCCGGCTGACGGTACTTCTGAACCTTCGTCACTGTGTAAATCATCTGCTGTTACAGTAACTTTGATCACACCATTTCCATAGTTACCAAAGGTAAAAATATTTAAAATTTTTGATGCATCTTTCTTTTCAATGTTAAATCTTGTAACATCTGGCTTATGTGTATCAAGACAGATTGTTTTTGTGTCAATTGTTTTATTTCCTGCGATGTCCGTATAGGTGGTGACAACTGTGTTTTCGCCTTCCCGCACAGTCTTCAAATCGTTTGCTGAAAGTGTAAGAGAATCCTCCTGTACAATCTGATTACTACCTGTAATACTTACCACAAAGTTCTTTGCCTTCGAAGTAAGTTCATCTCCGTTTACGGTCACAGTTCTCGCTGCAAGACCACTTCCGTTAGTCTGATCTTTTTGATCTGTAACCTCGCATACAATCGCTGGAATATCTTTGTACCAATACTCTGTCTTTCCATCTTTTGCATTTTCATATTTGCCATCTGCCTGTGGCGTCACCTTTACTACAGGTGCATCTTTTTCCAGCATTAAAACATCCGATACAATACCATTATGATTCTTAATTTCTGTTAATTTATATGCCTTACTCTCATTGCCCAATGCATCCACTGCTTTGATATGAACCTCTTTCAGGCTTGCAAATATACCAGCTTCTTCCAATGGAACCGTAACTTCTATCGTTGCATCACTTGTTCCACTTACTTGTGTACTTACAGTTCCCGTATACACTTTTGTATCATCATCACTGTACACGCGGACTTCTTTCACACCAACTGCCGGATAATCCGATTTGCCGTCTTTTTCATTCACATCTTTCGCAGTAACTTTTACTGTAATATTTGCATTGCAATAATTTCCAAAATCGTATTTTTTTATTGTATCAGCAGGAATCAGAGACACTTCCGTAATTTCAGGTGCTGCACTGTCCCGATATACAGTAATAACTCCGGCTTCTGAACACTGTTTTGCTTTGTCAATGGCATAAATATAGATTTTATCAATGTTCTGATTTTTTGCTAATTGAATGCCACTTATTTCAAACTTTCCATTTTCATTTAATGCTGCTTCCTGTGCCCCATTCAACACATCATCCGGTGTAAGTTCTGTTTCTGACCAGACAACCTTTTTCAAATTTTCATCCACGGCTGTACCTGTGATATCCACTGTTGTGTCTGCTTCAGTTTTCCAAATTGTTTTCTCATCGTCACTCAGTTCAATTTTGGGTTTTGTTGTATCAATCACAATTTTCACAGACGGATTGAGACTTATTTGTTTTCTGCCAATAATTCCACCTTTATACACTGATGAAATGATAGTTGTTTCTGTTAAGTTGAGTTGCGTTTTGCCCACTCCCCATTGCGAAAGACTGATTTTAGTTTTACCATC